>JANNEK010000107.1:0-4158 GCA_031378605.1 Chitinophagaceae bacterium
ATACCTATTTCTTTAGTACGTTGTTCGGCAGTAAAAGCAGCTAAACCAAACAGTCCGAGGCTTGCAACAAATACAGCCAGCATTGAAAATACAATTGAAATATCAGCAGTTTGTTTTTCAGACGTGTACAAAGCTTCAAGGTATTTATCCAAAAAAATATAATCAAACTCCGACTGTGCAGTAAATTTTTTAAAGTTGGTTTCGAAACCTTGCATAGTTTGTACCAGGTTGGCTGTTGAGAACCGAATCAATATATATCGATTGGGTTCCCGGGTACCATTTGTTAAAACATAGGGAGCCACAGGCTGGTGGAGTGATGTAAAATTAAAATCACCAACAACTCCAACAATCGTTGATGTAACGTCATCTATAGTAACTGATTTGCCAATTGCCTCCTCCGGTTTATATCCCAAATAGTTTACCGCCGTTTTATTTAATAAAATTTCAACCAAAGAATCATGCGTATTCTTATTCTTTGGCAAACTGGTACCTGCTAATAATTTTAACCCCAATACATCCACGATTTCGCTCTCAACCTTGTTACTTTGAATATCAACGCCTTCCTTATCTCCCTTTTCTTTGTAAAGTGTTTTGCCACTTACCCTTCGTCCGGGAAAACCCTGAGCAAGACATATGGACAATACGTTGGGCAAGGTTTTAAATTCATTAATCAACGTTTTAACGTCTTGCCTGTTTTGGATCCCGGCTGTAGAAATAGCCAATACATTTTCTGGCTGATAGCCAAGATTTTTATTGCGTATGTATTGCAATTGAGAATGGATGACTAACACCCCTATAATTAAAATAACCGAAGATGTAAACTGCAAAACCACCAATCCTTTTCGCACATAGGATGAAGAACTGCCTTTATAAAATGACTGTTGCAATGCCAGCTTTGGCGAAAACCGGGATACGTATAATGCCGGATACAAGCCTGCCACAAAAGTGGCAATTGCCCATATACACAATATGCCTAACAGAAATTCCGGCTGAAGTAGTATAGCGGTACTTAAACTCTTTCCTGAGATATTGTTGAACACCGGAATAATTGTAATTGCTAACAGCAGTCCTATTACAATTGCGATAAAAGTAATTACGGCCGTTTCAATATAAAATCGAAAAATCAGTTGCCTTTTTGTCGCTCCCAATGTTTTATTAATACCTACCTCTTTTGCTCTTTTTTGAGAACGTGCTGTGGAAAGGTTCATGTATTTGATGCATGCAATAAGCAATATCAACCCGGTAAGCAGTAAAAGATTGTTCATTACGTTTATATTACCTATACGGGAAGTATAGGTGCTGAGATAATCAGCAGAATACAGGTGTACGTGATTAAATGGCTGAAGTGATAAGGTATAAAATTGGTCCGCTTTTTCAACATTTTTATCAATTTCCTGCTGCATTTTTTTTTCTACTGAAGCTATTGTTGCAGTCTTATTCAATAAACAATAGGTTTCAAAACTTGGATTACTCCATGATGCATCTTCATAAAAACCGCTCGATTGAAAGTTCGCCATCATATCACAGTCAAGAGTACTGTTACCCGGAAAATCTTTATACACACCTGTTACTTCCAGTGTCATTGTATTGTCCACCACAATTCTTTTACCTATGGCACTTTGTACATTGGTGAAATATTTTTCTGCTGTTGTTTTTGAAAGCACTACTGTATTAGGTCTTGTTAATGCAACAGTGCTGTTACCATAAATAAAAGGGATATTGAAAATACTGAACAGCTCCTGATCGCACCAGTAAAGATTTTTTTCAGTAAAATTTTTATCTTCTGCACGTACAAAAGCTGTTGCACCAAAACCATGTTTTAACATACGTGCCGCATATTTTACTTCGGGAATATTGGACGTTAAGGCAGGTGCTACTGCTGCCGGAGAAGCACATTTTGTTTGTTGCTTGCCGCTAATACCCGTATGCAGCAAAACACGATAGATACTACTACGTTGTGCATACATTTTATCAAAGCTAAATTCACTTACAACAAATAGAAATAATAAAATACTAACGGACAAGCCAATAGCCAAACCTGAGATATTAAGTACGCTGAACAATTTATTTGTTTGCAAACTTCTCAACGCTGTTTTTAGATAATTTTTTATCATAAAGCCCCCTCCATCTCCCCCAAAGGGGGAGGGTTTTTAGACACTCCGAAAAAAATAAACGACTCCAGAGTGCAAGTTTTTAGAAAATCGGTTGACATATTTCGTTTTTATGTTGAACTATAAAGCTCTCAAGTCCCCCTTTGGGGGATTTAGGGGGCCTTATTCAGTTCGTAAAATCTTCGCAGGGTTTGCCACAGCGACTTTGATCGCTTGAAATCCTACTGTAATTATGGTTAATAAACCGATAACTCCGGCAGCAACCAAAAAAACCGAAACACCAATACTAATTTTATATGCAAATTCATTTAGCCAGCTACTCATTGCCCACCAGGCGAGTGGAAAAGCAATCAGCATTGCAATCAGCGCTAATTTGAAAAAATCTTTTGATAATAGATACATGATACTGCCAGCAGAGGCACCCAATACTTTACGTATGCCCATTTCCTTTATACGCATTTCAACATTAAAAGCTGCTAATCCGAACAATCCCAAACAGGAAATTAGAATGGCTAATCCTGCAAAATATTTTGATAATTCAGATACCCTTTGTTCAGAAACATACTGCGACTGATAAGCATTATCCAAAAAAATATAATTCAAAGAATAGCCTGGATTGTACTTCTGATAAAATACTTCTACCTCCTTGATGGTTTCCTTTTCTTTTCCTTTTTCAAGTTTTGCCATAAACATTGTTGTTCGCTGCGGATCATATCGAAATACCATGGGCTCAATGCGTTCATGCAAAGAAGAAATATGAAAGTCTTTTACTACACCCGCAATCTCCATATCAGTATCCCACATCCGCACTTTTGTACCTACCGGGTTTTTCAACCCCATTGTTTTAATAGCTGTTTCATTAAAAAGAAGTTTTGCTGAATCCGCACCGTATTGTTTTGAAAAACTCCTTCCATCTACCAATTGTATACCCAATGTTTCGATCATATCGTAGTCAACATTCCGAACTACAAAATTGGTGAGGTCATCTTTTGATTTACCTGCCCATTCAATTCCATAAGTTGTGCTATTACTTCCGCTCTGCACGGCACTTTGAGAAATGGCCGATGCCTGTACAATACCTTGTATTTTTTTCAATTCACTTAAAAATGTGGGTGTACTACTCGCGGCAATACCTTCTTTATCGAATTGAATTACATTTTCTTTATCATAACCTAAATTTTTTGTTTGTATATATTTCATTTGCTGGTGCGCTAATATTACCGCGATAATAAGTACCAGGGATACTACAAATTGAAATACCACTAACCCTTTTCGGGCAAATAGTTCACCTGTTGAATTTTTTACCTTTCCTTTTAAAACTGATACCGGATTAAATTTTGAAAGATAAAAAGCAGGATAACTTCCGGCTAACAATCCGGTCACTATTGTTGCACCTAATAATACAAGCAATAAACCCGGGCCTGCATTTATAGATAGCTGCTTACCTGTTAGTGTATTAAAAGCAGGAAGAAATAGTATTACTAAAATACAGGCAAGTATTAACGACAATAAGCTCATGAAAACAGCTTCCCCTAAAAATTGAAAAATAAGTGCCCTGCGTGAAGATCCAACCGCTTTCTTAATACCAACTTCTTTCAATCTTCTTGAAGCCCTTGCCGTAGAAAGGTTCATAAAATTTATACAGGCAATCAATAAAATAAATAAAGCTATAATGGAGAAAAGTTTTACATACCCAATTCTTCCGCCCGCCTGTTTTCCATTTTCATAAGTACCATATAAGTAGGCGCTGGAATAGGAACGAACAAAAAGACTAAACTGTGTTTCTTTTCTATACTTCTTAATAAAGTCTTTTATTTTTACATTGAATTGAGGAATATTCGTTCCCTCTTTGATCGCAAGGTAAGTTTGAGGTCCCTCGTTATTCCAGCTCTGGCCATTTTTCCAGACTTCATTAATTAACAGATCATGCGTTAATACAAAATCAAATTTCATCGAACTGTTTGTCGGTAACTTTTCAAATATACCGGTGACCTGCCCTTGCTTTTTAACCATTCCTGCTACTTCGTATTCCATTGTTTTTCCAATT
>JANNEK010000129.1:0-25669 GCA_031378605.1 Chitinophagaceae bacterium
AATTGCTTCTTGCCTTTGTTCATACTCATTCATCATATTTTTTAATGAGTATCAACTTTTTATGTCAAAGAACTGTAAAAACTGTAACCTATGTTGTGCTACAACTAAAAGTGTAACCTATGTTATGCTATTTATCACATAGCTTATAAAGTCTTTTCATAAAAAAGAAAGACTGCATACTATTGATAATTTTCTAACAGAACAGATTTTACTTATTCTTTTTAATGATTTTAATTCGATCGTAGAATTACCTGAGTTTTTTGAATCGAATAAATTCTAACTTAATGCATTGATTCTATAACCAAAACTAACATCAATGCGAAAACTATCTCTCCTGCTATTGCTTGTAGCAAGCAGTACGTATTCATTATTAGCCCAAAACAAAATTATTGCCCGCGGTGCAGAAGAAATAAAAGGTATCCTCATCAGAGTTACACAACCGCTTCGGAATTTTTCACCCGACCAGTCGTTACTAAAAGACATTCCGGTTCGAGATGAAAATGGTATCATTAACTCTCGTAAAATTCCACGAATTACAGAGAACTATCCGGAACAGAATAATTTATCGGCAGACCCGGCTTTACAACAGCAATACAATGATAAGTCTATTGGCAGATCGGCGGCCACTATCGGTGCAAACTTTAATGGAATGGGTTATACCAGTGTTAACCCGCCCGATCCTACTTTATGTGTAGGGCCTAACCATGTGGTACAAATGATAAATGGTAATTCGGGTGCCTATCTTAAAGTGTTTAATAAAACAGGCGGACAAATAGTTGCTCAAACTTTTTTGGATAATCTTACTGGTCGTGGTGGTTTAGGCGACCCGATTGCATTATATGATCAATTGGCTGATCGCTTTGTATTAATTGAATTCGCTAATAAAGCAGAGAATGGAAATCAGGAAGGACTCATCTTTGCCATCTCCCAATCGAACGATCCCTCTGGTGCGTGGTTTGTATACTTTTTCGGTTACGGTAACACGTTTCCCGATTACCCAAAAGTAAGTGTATGGAACGATGCCTATTATGCCACTACTAATGATTTTGCAAATGCAACTTCGTATTCTGGGTCTAGCGTATGGGCTTTTGACCGTGCAAAAATGCTGGCTGGTGATAATACAGCCACTACTCAACGTTTCACGCTTGGTAACACCAACAAATTTTTTTCTATGTGCCCTGTATTATGGCAGGGTTCTACTGCGCCAGTTGCCGGATCTGGCGGGTTAATCGGATATATGCAAGACAATGCATGGACCTCTTCCACTACAGATGTTGATAGCATTGGGTTACTTGAATTTAATGTGAATTTTGCCAGCGCAGGTTCTTCTACAGTTACACATAAATCATCTATGGCGGTTAGTTCATTTAAATCGGATATTTGCTCGGCTACCCGTGGACGATGTATCTCCCAATCAGGTTCAACAATTGCGTTGGAAGCGTTACACCAAAAAGTACAGAACCAACCCGTATATAGAAATTTCGGAACCTATGAGGGAATTGTGTTTACTCATCTGGTAGATAAAGGTGCAAGTATCGCCGGTGTCCGCTGGTACGAATTGAAAAAAACAACTGGAAACTGGGGCATTAATCAGGAGAGTACTTTTTCTCCTGATAATACTCACCGCTGGTTACCTAGTATCTGTTATGATAAATTTGGAAATATTGGATTAGGATATAATGTTTCATCAAGTGCTACGGGCGTATTCCCCGGTGTGCGCTTTACGGGCCGGAAAGAGTGCGACCCTTTAAGTACAATGACCTATACAGAGCAGACTATTGTTAATGGTACTGCCGCAAACGGGAGTAACCGATATGGTGATTATAATCATCTGGTGGCGGATCCGGATGGTTCTACTTTTTGGTTAACCGCTGAATGGAATGGTGCGTCAACCTGGAATACACGCGTTGCTTCCTTTACGTTAGATCAGTGTAATGCAGTTGCCTGTCCCGATCCAACAGGGTTAACAGCAACATCTATTACTACCACAAGTGCAACGATTGGCTGGACTGTGGTAAGTGGTGCTACTAATTATGATGTGGATTATAAATTGGCGTCTTCGGCAACCTGGATTAATGCAGCCACTGCTACTACCTCGCTATCAGTTGCTCTTTCAACATTAACCTCAAATTCTTTATACGATTGCAGGGTAAGAGCTAATTGCACGGCTGGAACCAGTAATTATGTGCAGGCTCAGTTTACTACGCAGGCAATTGCAACCTGTTCGGCACCTGCTGGATTATCAAGTGGAAGTATTACTACAACAAGTGCCTCTGTTACGTGGTCGGCAGTTAGTGGAGCAATTAACTATGATGTAGATTATAAAACAACGGCATCTGCTACCTGGATCAACGCTGCAACAGCTACTACATCAACTTCGGTTAGTCTTAGTAGTTTGAGTCCGACTACCAGTTACGACTGGAGAGTACGGACTAATTGTTCAAGTTTAAGCAGCGGGTATAGCATCGGACAGTTTACTACCGCTGCAGTTTCTACTTGCCCGGGTGTTTATGATATATCTACCAACGGAACAAGGGCCGGTGCAGGTGCGATTCCTTTTAATATTGATGTTAAAGGTTTGATTAGTCCTTCAGGTGATAATGACTACTATAGTTTTGTTATTACGAATGGTGGAACGATTAACTTAACATTAACGACATTACCGTTAGACTATGACTTGCGATTGTACAGGAACAACACTCAGGTAGCAATTTCACAAAACGGTAGTACTACTAGCGAAACTATAAATTATACCGCTACTGCCGGTACTTACTATGCGAGAGTGTATGGCTTTAATAATGCAAACAATGCATCGGTATGTTATACATTGAAAGTGCAACTCGGAACTGCTTCGATGCCGGGAGAATTTAATGGTGCAGAAATTTTGAGTGGCCGAAAAATAAGTGTTTTCCCCAATCCGGTTAATGAATTGCTGAATATAAATATTACCGGGCTAAACGGAAAAGCATTTATTAAAGTGTTTGATATTAATGGTAGATTGGTAGCCAATCGTAGCACTACGCAAATAAATTCAACGGTTGATGTGAAAAAACTCTCTAAAGGAGTTTATTATATCAGTATTGATGATGCAAATGGCAAAGTAATTCATCGTTCTAAATTTGTAAAACAATAGTTTTTCTTCCCACTTCAACGTTAAAGGGCTGGCTTTTTGGCTAGCCCTTTTTTTGTAGATTTTCCTATCAGCATTAAGTAAGGTTTTATATTCTGGAAAAAATATAGGTTTTAGAAAAGCTTTTGAATAATTTAGCCAAATGCCCATTTTTGCACTTAATAAGGAATTAATATTTCCCCCTGTACATCTTGCACAACCTGATGGACTGTTAGCAGTGGGTGGCGATCTGTCTACTCAACGACTTCTGCTTGCTTATCGAAATGGCATCTTTCCCTGGTACGAAGGAGAATATATTTTATGGTGGTGCCCAGATCCGCGTTTCATTCTTTTTCCCTCCGAACTGAAAGTGAGTAAAAGCATGAAACAGTTATTTAATAAAGAGCAATTTATTTTTACCATTAATGAAGCATTTACTGAAGTAATTGGTAACTGTAAAACGATTAGCAGGCGTGAGCAGGAGAGTACATGGATCACCAATGAAGTTAAGGACGCGTTTATTCATTTACATCAGCTCGGGTTTGCGCATAGCGCGGAAGTTTGGCTGAATGATGAATTGGTTGGCGGATTGTATGGTGTTCGGTTGGGGAATATTTTTTTTGGAGAAAGTATGTTTAGCAAGCAAAGTAATGCCAGTAAATATGCATTCATCAAGTATGTAGAATACCTGAAAGGCGAAAACGTAGTGATGATCGATTGCCAGGTTTATACAGAACACCTTGAAAGCTTAGGTGCACGAATGATTTCGAGAAAAGAATTTATTGAAATTGTATTGGAACAAACTAAGTAAACCTTGAATTATTCTAATCGTTATTATGGTTAAAATTTCGAACCAATATAATGCGGCAACATGGCTCTCCAGGTAGGCCAGTCGTGCCCCCAATCTGGCCCCCAATTATCAAACTCGTACCATATGTTCTTATCATAAAGAGCCTTTGCAAAGCGGCCACCTCCTTCCGGATCTTCATGTGCACCACTGCCGGTTAAAATATGAATATGCCCCGAGCAACGAATCTGTTCCAGGATCGTATGATCGGAAAGGTTAGGTAAATAGTGCATAGGGCTGTTATAATATACATCCTCATCATAATATCCTTTTGTGTATTCAGTAAGATCATATACACCGCTCATAGCAATAACACCATTAATAAGGTCGGGGCGTTTTAAAAATAAATTCATACTGTGCAATGCTCCAAAAGAAGCACCGCAGGTAATAATAGGTGTATCATGGCTGGCATTTGTTCGAATAAAAGGAACCACCTCATTGAAAATATAATTATTCCATTGCTGGTGGCGAATGGATTTATCCCTGGGATGCATTTGATTGTTTAACCAGCTTTCATTATTAATACTATCTACAGAAAATATTTTTATTTTCCCTCCTTCAATAAAAGGCTTTAAATAATCCATTAACTGAAATCGTTCGTATTCAAGATAGTCGGCCGCTGCAGTAGGAATCATCAACAACGCAAAACCATAATTTCCATAAACAGAAATGGGCATCTCTTTGTTAAGCGAGGGACTAAACCAGGAACTCAAGTGCTTCTCCATAAATTAATTTTAGATACTTGAAAATAATGAAATTTATGGAATACACTCCTGTGTATTTATTGATTAAGGCAGTTGACTAACTGATACTATCATCTAAATTTTCTTAACTAATTTTCCTTCCTCAATATACAGGTGATTATCAACGCAACCGGGCAACTGCTGCTGATAATGGCTTACATAAATTAAGGTGGTATTAAAGCGTAAACATAGTTGATTCACTAAACCATTAAAAAAAATTGCCTGGTCGTTATCCAATCCCTGGCAAGGTTCATCTAATACTAATAACAGCGGATTCTTCACAAGTGCCCTTGCCAATAAAACCATCCGTTGCCTGCCCATCGAAAGTTGGTATAATGTTTTATCAGCCGATTCATTCAATTGCATAATATGGATCCAGTCTTGCACCTGTTGTTCCTGATCTTCCGTTAATTTTCTGAAAAGTCCAATCGTATCGAATAGCCCGGATGCAATCACTTCAAAACAGGAATTTGTATAGGGAAAATATAAATGCATTTCGGGCGATACAAGTCCAATATGTTTTTTTATATCCCATATACTTTCTCCTCTGCCTCGCCGTCTGCCAAATAAATAAATTTCATTCGCATAAGCTTGCGGGTTATCGGCTGTTATTAAACTGAGTAACGTAGATTTTCCAGCACCATTGGGCCCCTGAATACTCCATCGTTCTCCTTGTTGTACCTGCCAGTTGATATTGTCTAAAATTATTTTATCTCCGTAGCGAACAGTAGTATTTACCATCCGAATTGCTGTTGTAAAATTTAGTACTGTGTTCGGAGTTAGTTGGCTTATGGGGATATCGGCATTTATTGAATTAAATTCTTTTGAAATTATTTCCTTAGGATATTTATTCTTGCTCCCAGCATAAAGTACCCTGCCTTTCCCCAACAGGCATATATGTGTTATGCATGGAGGTATTTCTTCGCGGTTCGTTATAATAATAAGATGAATGCCCCTGCTTGCGATCTCGTTAATAATTTCATGCAAAAGACTTCTACCCGAAATGTCAAGGCCGATAAAAGGATTATCCAGCAGCAGCATTGCCGGGCTTCTTAATAAAGCCTTTGCCAGTTGAAATCGTTTATTTTCCCCATTGGACAACTGAATAAGAGGTTTATCGCCTAATTCGTTTAAGCGAAGAAGTTGTAGACAATTTAAAAGGCCCGGCTCATTCGGTTCTTGATTTAATGAAAATAAAGCCTGATTTACGGTTAATGAATCATCCGCATCCTGCGATTGAAAGCGTTGCTGATAATAAAAATCAGACGTATTCGATAAGGTTTGAAAACGATGTTGCTGTTCAACGAATTCTGTAGAGCCTTCGAAGAAAGTATTGATTTGTCCATTATAAAATAATTTTCCGGCAATAGCTTTTGCCAAACTTGTTTTACCACTTTCACTTTTTCCCAATATCGCCCAATGCGTTCCTTTAAAAATAGTGATGTTGATATTATGCAATACAGGAATACCACCTTGTTTTGCGAATAGGTTTTTTATTTCAATTAACTTGCCTTCCATTTATTTTATAATTTAAATCCAGAAGGCCCGGGTTTTTTATTGGCTGCTGCCATTTTTACACTTTGAAGTATTCGGGCAGTTCTTGTTGCAGGCCTTTTTGCACTATCGATCCAGTATAAAAATTGTTTGCGATAACTCACTGGAAATGCAGTAAAGTTTTCAAATGCATTTTTAAATTGCTTCAATGCTTCTTCAAAATCTTTTGGCATTGTATTGGATCTTGCCTGCTGATCTGTTTTGGTAAGAATATCCCAGGATCCATTTTTTTTGGCCAGGTTTATTTTTGAAAGACCAGCATCCGTCATCAAATTATTTTTTATTAATTGTTCAATCCTTTTTTTATTCAATTCGCTCCAAACACTTTTTGGCTTGCGTGGGGTGAATTTTAACATGGTTCTTTCAAGATCAAGCTTACGGGGCAAACTGTCGATCCATCCAAAACAGAGCGCTTCTTCCACTGATTCATTATATGTAACTCTTGGCTTTCCGGATTCTTTTTTATAATAGATTAACCAGATACCAGGGGAGGCATGGTGATTTTTCTCCAACCATAATCGCCACGCTTTTCTTGTTTTGGGATGAATTTGTTTATACTCAGCTATTGGCATGAATAGTTATTTATGGAAATAAAAATAGTCAACTAGTTCCAGGGTAAAAATAACAAATCAATAAATACAATAATGAATGCTTTTTTGATAAAGTACCTCCTTCTCCCTCCACCAACGCTTGAATAAATTGGTTCGTTTTAATTGCAGGCCCTCTCACTTTGTTTCAACATTAACCGGTAACCAGATAATAAACAATTCAATTTTTTTAACGGGGTAAATAAAAGCGACTTGTTTCTACAATTTATTTCATCTTTTCCACAATGGTTAATAACTATCAATCGGAAAGAGAAAGCACGTTTTGGTATATTTGTTGGGTTTGTATGATAATATAGAATGAAATTTTATAAATCTGAAATTAAGATTGATTAAAGAACTGTACTTTTTTTTAGAAAGAATGAATATCTATTTTAATCAATAAATATATAATATGCCTTGTTAAGGGGTAGCAATTGACAAGGCAATCTATAGAAGCAGAGGGATTCATTATGGCAAAAGAAAAGGAAGTAAACCTGTTTGAATACAACGAAGACAGTATTAAAACACTTGAATGGCGCGAGCATATCCGCCTTCGGCCCGGTATGTATATTGGTAAATTGGGTGATGGAAGCAGCCCTGATGATGGAATTTATGTGTTGATGAAAGAGGTTATCGATAACTGCATTGATGAACATACCATGGGGCATGGAAAAAATGTAGATATTAAGATTGAGAAAGGAACTGTAACGGTACGCGATTATGGCCGGGGCATTCCCCTGGGAAAAGTAGTTGACGTGGTAAGTAAAATTAATACGGGTGCCAAATATGATAGTAAAGTATTTCAAAAAGCCGTGGGTTTAAATGGAGTGGGCACCAAGGCAGTAAACGCATTGAGCAGTTATTTTAAAGTAACCGCGTTTAGAGACGGCAAAGAGAAAACTGCAGAATTTGCAAAAGGAATGTTGACCAAAGAGCATAAGGAAGTAAAGACCACCGAAGAAAATGGAACGCTGGTTACATTTATTCCTGATGAATCTGTTTTTAAAAACTTTCATTATATACATGAGTATATTGATAAGCAATTGTGGAATTATTGTTTTCTCAATGCCGGCTTGGTTTTAAATTATAATGATAAGAAATATGTATCCAGGAATGGATTACTCGATCTGCTTCAACGCAATACTAATCAGGATGAGCTTCGCTACCCGATCATCCATCTAAAGGGTGATGATATAGAATTGGCCATCACCCACGAAAATCAATATGGTGAAGAATATTATTCCTTTGTAAACGGACAGTTTACCACCCAGGGAGGTACCCATTTATCAGCTTTTAAAGAAGCATTTGTCAAAACTATTCGGGAATTCTATAAAAAAGACTATGATGCTTCGGATATACGTGGCAGTATTAGTGCGGCTATTTCAGTAAGAGTACAGGAACCGGTTTTTGAGAGCCAGACAAAAACCAAACTCGGCTCGATGAATGTTTCTGAAGGTGGAGCTACCATGAAAAATTTTGTGGGCGATTTTTTAGGAAGGGACCTTGATTTATTTCTTCATAAAAATGCTGCCGTAGCAGAGGCGCTGAAAAAAAGGATAGAGCAAAACGAGCATGAGCGGAAAGAATTAGCAGGTATTAAGAAATTAGCAAATGAACGGGCAAAAAAAGCAAATCTTCATAATAAAAAACTTAGGGATTGCCGTTATCATTTGAATGACGAACCCTCCGGTAAAGAAAAAGATACCATTATTGAAAAAGCAAAGGAGAGCACTATTTTTATTACTGAAGGTGATAGCGCCAGCGGATCGATCACTAAAGCCCGCAATGTGGAAACGCAGGCTGTATTTAGTTTACGTGGAAAGCCATTAAACTGTTATGGGCTTACGAAGAAAGTTGTATATGAAAACGAAGAGTTTAATTTATTGCAACACGCGTTGAATATTGAGGAAGGATACGAGGATCTGCGTTATAATAATATTGTGGTTGCTACCGATGCCGACGTTGATGGATTACATATTCGTTTATTGTTGATGACCTTCTTTTTGCAATTTTTCCCCGATCTCGTAAAAAATCAGCATATTTATATTTTGCAAACGCCACTTTTTCGGGTACGAAATAAACAGGAAACAATTTATTGCTACGATGAAACGGAAAAGCAAGCCGCTACTGCCAAATTAGGAGGTAAACCAGAGATAACACGTTTTAAAGGATTGGGTGAAATTTCGCCCGATGAATTTGGAAGATTTATAGGCAGTGAAATGAGACTTGACCCTGTTATGTTATTACCCGATACCCATATTCAGCAATTACTTGAATATTATATGGGAAAGAATACTCCCGAACGTCAAGATTTTATAATTGATAATTTAAAGCTTGAAATTGATAAGCCGATACTTTAATACAAACGGTTAAATGCGTCAAAGGCCAGCGAATTGCTTTATGATTGGCTGTCGTTATTTTTTAAAATTCTTCATTTTATTTTTTATGGTACATATTGTTTTTCAAACTGCAGATGTAGATATAATAAAGCAGGCGATGGAACTGGACCCCTCCCTTCAGGGAGAGGTTATTGAAATAAAAGATGAATGGGGTGTTGGCCCATTGGCAGCATTGGATACAGAGAATGGTTGGAGAGCAAGAGAAGATTGGTGGAGAATGTTATTGAATGAATCCTCTTATAGTAGTTCAATTGTTGGGAGTTTTGATGACCGCCAAACAGTAAAGACCCTTACACAATGGCTCGATGATCATATTGATGAAGAAGCCTGGATATGGATGGGACAAAACCAACACGATGTTACAGGATATTATTGGCTCATGCCACAATTGAGAGCCTATCAAGGAAGGTTAATGATTCTTTACCTGAATAATTTACCATTTATAAATGATAAGGGACAACTGTTTTACCCTGGTTCGGTGCATGAAATTTTACCCAAAGAGGCTGTAAAAGCAAAACGGTTGGCAAGAGCCGTTACTCTAAGTGAGTTTGAAGTGGATCCGGATGAATGGAAAAAATTAAGTGAAGAGGATGCACTTGTTCGAATACTGGAAGGAGGAAAAAAAATTGTTGGCAAGGAAGTAACATTTTATGATGCCGAAATACTAAAGAATATAACTGGTGAATGGCAAAAAGCATGGAGGGTATTATCGAATACCTTGCATCGTATGAAAATAAAAACCGGGGATGTCTTTATTATGTGGCGAATTAAGCAATTGGTGGCTGGTGATAAAATAGATGTAGCGGGTGATATGGGAAAGGGATGGAAGGAGTTTGAGCTGAAGCAAAAATCTTCGAAACAATTAGAAATTACTGAAGGATAACTAAACGTATGAAAAAGAAAATTTTTTTTACCGTATTTTTTCTGTCGCAGGTAGCTGCATACACTCAATCCATTTCTGAAAAACTGGATAGCTTACTGTATACCTATGCTCAGCAATATAAATTTAATGGATCGGTACTGGTTGCAAAACAAGGAAAGGTATTACTTGAGAAAGGTTATGGTTTTAAAAATGTAAAAAACAAGTTACCCAATGAAGCAACTACTGTTTTTCAAATTGGTTCAGTAACGAAGCAATTTACTGCTGCCCTTATTTTGAAATTACAGGAACAGGGCAAATTGAAAGTAACCGACAAATTGAGTAAATACTTTCCTGATTATCCTAAAGGAGATAGCATCACTCTTTATAACCTGCTTACCCATACATCGGGCATATATAATTACACAAATGATAGCAGGTTCATGAATAGCGACGCCATTAAGCCACAATCTCGGGAAACAATGATAGCGCTTTTTAAAAATAAGCCACTCGACTTTTCACCCGGTACTCAATATCGATATAGTAATTCCGGTTATATGCTATTGGGGTATATCATCGAAGATATTACTCGTAAGCCCTGGGAAAAAATAATGAGAACGTTTATATTGTCTCCTTTGCAAATGAAAAAATCGGGCTTCGACTTTGCAGGATTAATCAGTAAAGATAAAGCAACAGGGTATTTTGCACTGGATGCAAAAGGCAATCAACCTGCAACAATTGTAGATTCAACGGTGGCCTATTCAGCCGGCTCATTATATGCATCTGTAGGCGATCTGTATAAATGGGAACGTTCTATATATACTACTAAAATCTTGAAAAAAGAAAGCTGGAACCAGGCCTTCACGCCTTTTTTAGAAAAATATTCATTTGGATGGATGATCGATTCACTTTATGGGGAAAAAATTATTTGGCATAATGGAGGAATTTATGGGTTTAATTCACACCTGCTCCGTTTTCCGGATGATGAGTTGGTTATTGTATTATTGAGTAACAAAACAAGCTCACTGTTAGGAACAATTGCAAATAATATTGCTGCTGCAGTATATGATCTTCCCTACGACTTACCAAAAGAGAAAAAAGAAATAGTTGTACCGGAAGAAATATTAAAACAATATGTGGGAGAATATGAACTCGCTGCCGACTTTCTGATTACAGTAACAGTAGAAGGAGGAAAATTAAAAGCTCAGGCAACGGGTCAACAAAAATTCGACTTGTTTGCAGAACGAGATAATCGGTTTTTTTTAAAAGTAGTCGATGCACAACTGGAATTTATAAGAGGGGCAGATGGAAAAGTGGAGAAACTTATTTTATTCCAGGGAGGGGCGAAAACGGATGGAAAAAAAATTAAGTAAACAGGAAACATTATACTATGAGTGCTGCTAAAAAGAAAGAAAGTTTTTTTGAGAATGAAAATGGAGTACAGGGTCAGTATAAAAACTGGTTTTTGGATTACGCTTCTTACGTAATTCTTGAACGGGCGATTCCGGCAATCGAAGATGGCTTGAAACCTGTTCAGCGGCGCATTTTGCATGCTATGAAAGAAATGGATGATGGCCGGTTTAATAAAGTTGCAAATATTATCGGTCAGGCGATGCAGTATCATCCGCATGGCGATGCAAGTATTGGAGATGCCTTGGTTAACTTGGGTCAAAAAGATTTGTTGATAGAAACCCAGGGTAACTGGGGTGATGTAAAAACCGGAATGGATGCTGCGGCTCCCCGGTATATTGAAGCGCGCTTATCGAAGCTTGCATTGGAAATAGCTTTCAACGCAAAAACAACCGATTGGCAATTAAGTTATGATGGCAGGAAGAATGAGCCGGTAACCTTACCCATGAAATTTCCGATGTTGCTTGCACAGGGAGCTGATGGAATTGCGGTTGGACTATCTACCAAAATAGTACCTCATAATTTTTGTGAATTGATAGAAGCCTCCATAAAATATTTGAGAGGTAAACGTTTTGAATTTTTCCCCGACTTTCAAACTGGGGGGATGGTAGACGTTAGTAATTATAATGAAGGAAAACGGGGAGGTAAAATAAGAGTACGAGCATTGATAGAAGAATTGGATAAAAAAACCCTGGTAATTCGGGATGTGCCTTATGGAATTACGACTACTCAATTGATGGATTCTATTGTAAAAGCGAATGACCAGGGAAAGATTAAAATAAAGAAAGTAACCGATTATACCGGTGCTAACGTTGAAGTACATATTGAATTGGCCGCAGGCATCAATCCTGATATCACGATTGACGCATTGTACGCATTTACCGATTGCGAGGTAAGTATATCTCCAAATGCATGTGTTATTGTTGAGCAGAAACCACAATTCCTTGGAGTGTACGAGTTGTTAAGAACTTCTGCAGATAATACCAAAGAGTTATTGAAACGGGAATTGGAAATTAAACTGTCGGAGCTACAGGAAAAGTGGCATTTTACTTCGCTCGAAAAAATCTTCTTTGAAGAAAAAATTTATAAGGAGTTAGAAAAGAAGCATGCGACCTGGGAAAAAGTATTGGAAGCAATAGCAGAGGCTTTTACTCCTTTTCGCAAGCAATTGAAACGAAATATTACCCGCGAGGATATCGTTAAATTAACGGAGAAGCCTGTTCGACGAATTTATAAATTAGATATCGATGAGTTGAATGAACAGATTAAGGGATTGGAAGGGGAAATTAAACAGGTAAAAAATAATTTGGCCAACCTGGTTGATTATGCCGTTGCTTATTATGAAGGGTTACTTTTAAGGTATGGTAAAGGCCGTGAACGTAAAACAGAGATTAAGCTATTTGAAGCAATACAGGCCAAGCAGGTGGCTATTGCCAATGCTAAGCTATACATGAACCGTGAAGATGGCTTTATAGGTACCGGATTAAAGAAAGATGAGTTTGTAGTTGATTGTTCCAGCTTAGATGATGTGATTGTTTTTACGAAGCGTGGAATAATGAAGATCGTAAAGGTTCAAGAAAAGGCCTATATCGGAAAAGATATTATACATGTAGCCATTTTTCAGAAGAACGACGAACGAACTACTTATAATATGATTTATGCCGATGGTAAGGCTGGTATCAGTTATGCCAAACGATTTAATGTTACCGGGGTAACCCGCGATAAAGAATACGATCTTACAAAAGGGGATGAAAAGAGTAAGGTTCATTATTTCTCAGTGAACCCTAACGGAGAAGCAGAGTCGGTAAAGGTAATTTTAAGTCCGGCCAGCAGTGCCCGTATAAAAGAATTTGATTTTTATTTTGAGGAGCTCGAAATTAAGGGGCGCAATAGTATGGGTAACCAGGTTACAAAATACCCAATAAAATCAGTTAAACTCAAAGAGGTTGGCCGATCAACCCTTAGTGGAAAAAAACTTTGGTTTGATGAACAGTTTGGCCGCCTAAATACCGAGCAAAAAGGTTTGTATTTGGGAGGCTTTGCACCCGAAGAAAAAATTGCTGTTTTTTATAGCGATGGTAATTATGAAATTACGGACCAGGAACTTACTCAGAAAATTGATTCAGAAAAGGTATTGTTGATTCAAAAGTTTGACCCGGAGAAAATAGTATCCGCTATTTATCTCGACAAGAAAAATCTACAGTTTAATGTTAAGCGATTTAAGATTGAAACCACTACACTACGGAATAAATTTTTCTTTATAAAGGAAGGAGAAGGGAATTATGTGCAGGTTGTAAGTACGGATGAAGAACCTGTTTTGGCTGTACAACAGGGAAGAGGTGAGCAGATACGGAAGGCAAAATTTAAGATTGCGAAAGTAGTGGAAATCGGAGGATGGAAAACTGTTGGAGCTAAGCTGGTTGATTTTAGTAAATCGGTGCAAATGGAATGGGTAAAGCCTGCTGGTTCAGATAAACAACCTGAGCTTTTTGAATAGGCAAATAAAAATTATATAAGTATAAAGCAACTGGATAAAATAGTTGCTTTTTTATTTTGTTAGATTGCTTGCCGGTTCGAAACTTGGGGGAGTTGTAAACCCGGGGAGGTTTCGAACTTGGGGGAGTTCGCTACCTTTGTAACAAAGTTGCAAATTATTGAGATCTTAAAAATTTACTGAATTAAATGAAAATACTTGTCCCAAGTCCATTAAAATTTTCCCTGAAATCTTTTGGCGATTGATGTTTTTTCTTCATTAAGATGCTGTTGACGTTGAAGATATTATTAAACCCGCAATAATAGGCAATCCCTGCTACCGCTCGGGTAGTATCTATTAATAAATGTGATGCATGACCGATACGGGTATCGTTTAGGCAATCTATAAATGAAATTTCTATATTAGATTGAATACTACAATTTTCTTTTTCGCTTCAACCGTATCGCAGCATTTTGTGTAAGGCTGCTGGAAAGATAAACTTCATAACGGTTAATGCCATCACTGATGATCATTAAGGCTGTATTGGGAGGATATTTACCAAGATTTTCAGCCATCATACTTAATTCATTATACTCTTTAGCACTATCAAGTGCCAGGTAAATATTTAATGAACGTGCAGAAAGTTCTTGTTTTACCAATACCGGATTCTTATTTAAAAATACACTGATGATATCTCCATCAACATCGCCATTATCATAAAAACTCACCCGAACCGAATCTCCCTCAATCAACAAATCTTTATTATAAATAGTGGTTCTCTTTTCAAATTTCTGAACTAATTTCTTTTCAACAGCAGCGCTTAAACTTTCTGCTGCTTTTTCATTTACCGCATCTGCTGCAATAGTAACTGGCTTTTCATTGACTGCATTCGTTACAATAAAATCTTCTTGCTGCGGCTTCCATATTTTTTTAATCGCCATTGTATTTTTTATTGTACTATCCTGATTGTTTTCAGCATTATCAACGTTCATCACTACTCTCAATTCAGGGCAGGTATATTTGTATTTATCATCGCTGTAGAAGTAACCGTTGAGCGTGCTTTTTACCTGGGATACCATTAATATTCCCAAAAAATTCATAGGGCATTCTATCCCGTTTGAAGGTCCTTTGTAATGTAATACCGGGATATTTTTGATATGTATTTCGCGGGTATTTTTATCGTAAGTGCCCCTGATAAAAAAACTTTGATAACTATCTTTAAAGTAATAGGCAAAGATGCCTTCCACTTCATCGCCTTTTTGACGAAGAACCAATTCGGTTAAATAGTTATTTGCGCTACTGGCCAGGTTAACATCTGCTTTCCCATACCAGGATCCTGTAATTGTTTGTGCGAATGTACTATTAGCAATTAAGATGGTGCCGCAAAGAAAAATTAATCGGAGCATATGCTAAGATAAAAGAAAAAATCAAGCCAGAAAGTATATTCAGACCTGGTTGGCCTTTGGGTTGTTGTTAAATTTGACTTGAAAATAAGTTACTGTAAACAATTCCTTTTGGTTTAGCAAAGCTTTACAGTAGTATTACTTTAGGAATCTTTTCATTTCTCTATCTGCATCTTTTTGCTTTAGAGATTCTCTTTTATCATGAAACTTTTTTCCTTTGCCCAATCCTATTTCTATTTTAACAAGACTTTTTTCGTTGAAAAATAATTTAAGCGGAATAATTGAAAACCCTTTTTCTTTGGTTTTAGCTTCCAGTTTTCTTAATTCTCGTTTGGTGAGCAACAATTTACGGTCGTGAACCGCCATATGATTGTTGGCAGATCCAAATCGGTATTCTGCTATATGAAGGTTACGGAGCCAAAGCTCTCCTTTATCAAAAAAGCAAAAACTATCCACGAAACTGACTTTGCCTTCGCGTATAGATTTTACTTCGGTACCAGCCAGCACAATGCCGGCATCGTATTTATCTTCAATAGAATAATCGTGATAGGCTGAACGGTTTTGTATCGACATGCTATTATAAAACTAACAGCAAATTTAAGGACATTGGCGGAAGTAAATTTGTTTACCATAAGGAGTATTCCAGGTGGCCTGATTATAACTTGTATCTATTACCAGTATTTTATACGCAGGTGTATTGCAACTGTCTTTTAAAATTTGGCAAACGGCGGCGGATTTGCTTTCCCATAAAGAATCCTTATAGGCACTTATAACAATTGTATCGTTATGTGCCGAAGAATAGTAGGATCGAACAATTGTATCCTTACTTAAATAATTATTTATTTGATAACCGCAGGGATAGTTAAAATCTTTATCTATAGATGTTGCGGTACCAATCCAATAAAAAAAAGCTAAAATGAATGCTGTGTAAAAGAAGTTTCTCATTTCTTGATAATTAATAAAGCAATAATAACTGCCAGAATCATACTGATAATATCAGAATAATTAAGTTTGGTTAAAAGCCAGTCCGCTTGTTTCAATTCATATAAGGACAATGCTAAAACGCTTATTGCTGCGCAAACGTATTTGTTAAATGTTGTACTAAATAAAATACTTGCTGTTAAGGCATATGCCCAGCACATATCTGGAAACTGAAATAAAAAAAATTGAGTAAATCTGTTCGTGGGTAATTCAATAGGAGCAAATGAGAGACTAATTGTTTTATGAAGGATCGTCTCTGGCTTTCGAAAAAGGATATAAATTAAAATTCCCGCCGTAAGCGGGAGCAGTATATGCAGAAAATATTTTTTCATTCTTATCTGTTCTGCAGTTAATTTTTAAACAATGATAAAACCGTTGCAAGCTTTTCTTTTAGTTCTTTGCGGGGTACAATAAAGTCAAGAAATCCATGTTCCAATAAAAATTCGCTTCGTTGAAATCCTTCAGGTAAATCTTTTTTAATCGTTTCCCGAATAACTCTTGGCCCCGCAAATCCAATTAACGCTCCCGGTTCTGCAATATTTAAATCTCCCAGCATTCCAAAGGAAGCAGAGATACCCCCAAAAGAAGGATCCGTTAGTAAAGAAATAAATGGAATTTTAGCATCCGTAAGTTGTGATAGTTTGCCTGAAACTTTTGCCAGTTGCATTAGAGAAAAGGCACTTTCCATCATTCGTGCGCCACCCGATTTACAAATAATAATCAGGGGTGTTCGGTGTTCCAGGCAAAAATCCACTGCTCTCGAAATTCGCTCACCCATCACACTACCAAGTGAACCTCCAATAAATTCAAAATCCATACAGGCTACTACTAAAGAATGTTCTTTTAGTTTTCCGACGGCCACCCTTATCGAGTCGGTGATATCTGTTTTGTTCCAGGTTTCTTCAAGTCTTTTTTGATAAGATTTAAGATCCGTAAACCCTAAAAAATCTTTGGCCCTGATATTTTCAAACATCACTTCAAATGAATTATCATTAAAAATGATTTCGAAATATTCGGAACTGCCGATGCGATGATGGTGCCTGCATTTAGGGCAGGTGAACAAGTTCTCTCTTAATTCAGTTACTGTACAAATGAAGCCGCATTCCGGGCATTTGCTCCAGAGCCCTTCGGGTGTTTCCTTTTTATCTGCGGTACTGGTAAGAATGCCTTTTTTGATTCGTTTGAACCAACTGGTCCTTGTTTCTTCACTACGTCCGTCATCGCCGGCCAAATTAGCATCAAAATCCTCTTCTTGTCTCATGCGTTTGCATTTGGGCGGCTAAGATAGGGATTTTGAAATAAGTAGATTATTATCCTGTATAATGTTTCAATTCCGGCTATTCTTAATCTTTGTAATATAAAATCTTATCGATTATATGAAGTCTGGCTTTGCTGCTCTATTTTTGCACAAAACTTGTACGCCCCATTCACAACAGTTCTACCAGATAGTTGTTATATAACTGGGAACACTTAAAAGTCAAACAGCATTCTCATGAAATGGTCTGAATTATTCGCCTCTCCCGTAGGAAAAAAATTTGTTATGGGCCTTACCGGGCTTTTCCTCATTACCTTCTTAATTGTGCATATGGGGGTAAATGCCTGCATCTTTAATGATCTCTCCTTTATTGAGCCAACTGACGATGGAGATATGTTCAATCGTGCAGCCGACTTTATGGGCAGTACAGTACTTATCAGAATTATGGAAGTTGGTTTATTTATTGGGTTTTTTATACATATTATACAAGGGTTGGTATTGGTATTTCAAAATAGAAGCAAACGCTCTATTGGTTATGCAGTTCAAATGGGAAATAAAGGGAGTAAATGGTATAGCCGTTCGATGGGGTTGCTCGGTACCCTTCTCTTACTTTTTTTAATGTTGCATTGGTGGCATTTTTGGATCCCCTCCCGGTTCACGCATGCAGGATTAGAAGAACCTTATATGATGAGTAACCAGCGAATGGGACACAATATGTTTAATCTTATGAAAATAACTTTTAGTGAATGGTGGGTGGTTATTGTTTATATATTGGGTTGCATATCGCTTGCTTACCATTTACTACATGGATTTCAAAGCGCGTTTCGAACGCTTGGATTAAGTAACGGCAGGTATGTTAAACTCGTAAATGCTGTAGGGTTTGCCTATTCAATTGTTGTACCCTTGATTTTTGCGTTAATGCCTATCAGTATGAAATTAGGATGGGTAGGATAAGTTGAACGGCAAAATCGAACTGGTTGTTAATAGAACATGTGTTTCGGATGTTGATAGGAAGAAAAAAGAAAAATAAACGGTGAGCTATTAATTTTCTTCAACAATCAGTTCAACAGAAACCCGCAAATTGAAGATCAAAAAATAAATTTGAAAGCTAAAATTATGCAATACGCATATTTACCATTTGCAAATTAATTCTATGCTAAATTCAAAAATTCCTTCAGGGCCGCTCGATCAGAAATGGAACGATTACAAAGGGCATTGTAAACTGGTAAACCCGGCCAACAAACGCAAACTCGAAGTTATTATTATTGGTACGGGTTTAGCGGGGGCATCCGCTGCTTCTTCGCTGGGTGAACTGGGTTATAAAGTAAAAGCATTTTGTTTCCAGGATTCACCAAGACGTGCGCACAGCATTGCCGCACAAGGGGGCATCAATGCAGCAAAAAATTATCAAAATGATGGGGATAGTACCTTTCGCTTGTTTTACGATACTATTAAAGGAGGTGATTACCGCGCAAGAGAAGGAAATGTACATCGGCTTGCCGAAGTAAGTGCTAATATAATTGATCAGTGTGTTGCACAGGGAGTTCCCTTTGCCAGGGAATATGGAGGTTTGTTAAGTAACCGTTCTTTTGGTGGTACTCAGGTGCAACGAACGTTTTATGCGGCTGGCCAAACCGGTCAGCAATTGTTGATTGGAGCATATCAATCGCTTGAGAGGCAGGTTTCCTTAGGCAATGTAAAAATGTATACCCGCCACGAAATGCTGGATATTGTAATGATTGATGGGAAATGCAGGGGGGTAATTTGCAGAAACCTGGTAACAGGTGAATTGGAAAGACATTTCGGACATGCGGTGCTGTTATGCAGTGGAGGATATGGAAATGTATTCTATCTATCTACCAATGCTATGGGCAGTAACGTTACAGCAGCATGGAAAGCACACCGCAAAGGTGCCTACTTTGGCAATCCTTGTTTTACACAAATACATCCCACCTGCATCCCTGTTAGTGGCGATCATCAGAGTAAATTAACCCTGATGTCTGAATCATTACGCAATGATGGAAGGATTTGGGTTCCCAAAAAACAGGGCGATACACGCAAAGCCAATGAAATAAAAGAAGAAGAAAGGGATTATTATTTAGAAAGAAGATATCCTGCTTTTGGGAATCTGGTACCAAGAGATGTGGCATCAAGGGCAGCCAAAGAAAGATGTGATGCGGGTTATGGAGTGGGTACTTCTAAACAAGCTGTTTATTTAGATTATACGGATGCTATTCTTAGATACGGAAAAATTGAAGCCGGAAAACACGGTATGGATAACGTAGAGGAAGCAACGATTATCAAAATGGGAAAAGAAGTGGTGAAAGAAAAATATGGTAATCTATTCGACATGTATGAAAAGATTACCGGCGAGAACCCCTACGAAATACCCATGCGAATTTATCCGGCGGTGCACTATACCATGGGTGGCTTATGGGTAGATTATGAACTCATGACTACCGTTCCGGGCCTGTATGCATTGGGCGAAGCGAATTTTAGCGATCATGGTGCAAATAGATTGGGGGCTTCAGCATTGATGCAGGGACTGGCTGATGGTTATTTTGTTATTCCGTATACCATTGGTAATTACCTGGCAGATGAAATAAGAACAGATACTATTTCTACCGATCATCCTGCTTTTGTAGAAACTGAAAAGGCGGTTGCCGACCGTATTCAGCAACTTATGAATATTAAAGGAACACAAACCGTTGAAAGCTTTCATAAGCGGTTAGGAAAGATTATCTGGGATAAATGTGGTATGGCCCGCAATGCAGAAGGATTAAAACAGGCCATCGCCGAAGTACAACAATTAAAAAAAGAATTCTGGAGTGATCTGCGTATACCTGGTGCCGTTAATGAAAACAATAATGAATTGGATAAAGCCAACCGGGTAGCAGATTTTATCGAATTGGGTGAGCTGATGTGTTTGGATGCACTTAACCGGAACGAAAGTTGCGGAGGCCATTTTAGAGAAGAAATGCAAACTGAAGAAGGCGAAGCAAAAAGAGACGACGTGAATTTTGCCTATGTGGCAGCCTGGGAATACAAGGGAGAACATACTTGGAATTTGCATAAGGAGGAATTAACCTTTGACGTAGCTAAACCCAGTCAAAGAAGTTATAAATAGTAGAAATTAATGAAGGAAAACCTGATCATAAAAAATTTTGGACCAATTAAGTCTGTTGAACTTGAGCTTAACAGATTTAATATTTTTATTGGCGATCAGGGAACCGGGAAGAGTACTGTTGCTAAATTATTGATAGCTATTCAAAACACTTCTTATGTAGATTTAAGAGAGGTGGTTTCAACAGATTCAAAAAGTAAAGAGTCTTTGCTCTTTATAGAGCATTTAGACATTTTAGGTATACATAGTTACTTATTCGACAGTACTGAAATTTTTTTTACCAACTCAAAATTTTCATTTCATTTTAAAAATGGCGTTGTTAAATTAATTGAAAAAGAAATTTCTTCTGAGAACAGAGTGTTCTATGATTTCAACTACATACCTTCTGAAAGATCATTAGCAGTTACACTCATAGATTCTTTGTTTGCATTAATTCAGGCGGGAGCTGCACTTCCGTATCTTTTTACACGATTTGGCAATAAATTTCAAAGAGCCCGTAAAGAATTAACACAATTCGATTATAGTAATATTATAAGAGTTAACTATTCCTATAAGAATAATAAGGACGTGATATTGTTATCCAATGGTAAGGAGTTACCACTCCATGAATCATCAAGTGGAATTCAAAGTGCAATTTCGCTTCTTTTAGTCTTTGATTATATCATAAGTACCAGCGGAGCGGGTAACCTATTGGTGATTGAAGAGCCCGAATTGAATTGCTTTCCGGATACTCAAAGTAAATTGATGAATCATTTTGCATCTATGAATATTGAACAGCTTGAAAAAGAGGAGGTTCATTATCGAAATAGGTTATTCTTTACAACACATAGCCCTTATATCCTTACTTCTTTAAATAATTTGATGGCGGCCTTTTCAGCCGGACTTAAATATGAAAAAGAAACAGATCTGGTAATCGAAAAAAAGTTCTGGTTGAATCCGGCAGATGTATCAGCTTATATGATGCTTCCTGATGGAACCGGTATTGATATTATGGATAGGAAAGAAGGATTAATAAAGGCAGATATGATTGATAGTATTTCCGGAAAACTAAATGAGCAATTTGATTCATTATTAAATTTGGAATTCCAACATTCGAAATGAATCACATAGCAGAAAAATGTATTGAGTTTAATGATAGAAGGCAAATTTGTGTTGCCGTTGAAAATAGTAAAACATATGAATTAAATAATAAAACGGGGCATGTGGTTCGAAAAGTAAAAGTTGATGGTTGTTTGTTGGAAGGTGCCGGTTACCGTTGTTGTGATTATTTGATGAACATAGATGAGCCAGCTAAAAAAAGAGTTTTCTTTATTGAATTAAAAGGAAAAAAATTGTTAGACGCTTGTGAGCAAATATCAGATACAATTTCAGGATTGAAAAATGAATTTCAAGATTTTCGTAAGGATGCCCGTATCGTTGGAAGTAAAGATGTGCCGAATATAAAGTCTGACCCCAAATATAAAAAATTAGCAAGAGTAATAAAGTTATCAAAAGGAGATATTAAGATTTCAACAAATAGATTTTATTCAGAAATAATATAAAATGGAACATAGGACAATTAACATAAAGCTCAAAGTTTGGCGCCAGCGCAACAGCACATCAAAAGGTAGTTTTGAACTATACGATGTTAATAATATTTCTACTGAAATGTCATTTCTTGAAATGATAGACGTTCTTAATGAGCAGTTGATTCGCGATGGTAAAGATCCAATTGCGTTTGATCACGATTGCCGGGAGGGAATTTGTGGCAGTTGCTCTATGTACATTAATGGACGACCTCACGGTCCCTGGCATGCGAATACTACCTGTCAATTGCATATGCGGGCCTACCAAGAGGGCGATACAATTGTTGTAGAACCCTGGAGGGCCAATGCATTTCCTGTAATTAAAGATTTAATTGTAGACAGGTCATCATTTGATAGAATTATACAGGCGGGTGGTTTTATTTCTATCAATACCGGTAATGCAGTAGATGCAAATGCAATGCCTGTTGAAAAAGACAAAGCCGACGCGGCCTTTGCAGCAGCAGCATGTATTGGATGCGGAGCTTGTGTAGCAGCTTGTAAAAATTCATCTGCGATGCTATTCCTCTCTGCCAAGATTTCTCACCTTGCCTTATTACCTCACGGAGCACCCGAACGAAGGAATAGGGTGATAAATATGGTGGCCCAGATGGATAAAGAAGGATTTGGCGCATGTACCAATACGGGGGCCTGTGAAGCAGTTTGCCCGAAAGAGATTTCAATAACTAATATAGCACGACTTAATCATGAATACCTCGCTGCGGGTTTGACAATGGATAAATAAATTGTAATCGTCGGATCGTTATATAAGAAGATTCGGCTTGCCAACCCTGAATAAAAAGATTAACCTAATCTGAAAATCGAATAATTATTTTAAGAACCACGACGTTGATTTATTAAGATAAAATGTCTCCTGTTATTTATTTATGTTACTTCGATAATAACCGATTATCTATTCTATTCACAATTCATCATCAACTATTCCTCAATTATAATTCACTTTCATCATATTTTTCTCTTTCCACTCCAATATAAAAACGAATTCGTAGCCCTATATGATTATGTGGTTTGCCATCAAAATTCAATTGCTGGTATCCAATCCCCAATCCAATAACACTAGCAGGGCCATAAATATCCGCTCCGGCATTGAGCCCAAAAGCAACACTTCCTCCTTTTTTTTGATCAAATGTTATTTGCGAATATCCAATCTCAGGATTTACCCACCAGGTTTGAGTGAAATTATAACGGGCACCTGCATATCCATACCAATGCGATTGGTTTTCATATTTCTTTCCTGGCGAGCCTGCCAATATATATTGTTTACCTAACCACCGGTTAAAACCAAATCGACTGCTTACGGCCCAATGATCATTATAATGATACCATAACCCTGCTTCTGGGCCAAGTCCAAGGTTGCTGTATTTTTTCCAGTCGCCCAATGAAAAATCGGTATTTGCACCAATCGAAAAAATAAAATCATTTTGATAAGAAACTTCCTTCGAATATCTTACACGATCTGCTGCAAATCGCTTGGGTTCTTCCTGTGAAAAGGCTGGTATTAAAAGCTGAATACACAGGCACAGAAGAATAATTGTTTTATGGTTCATAACTGGTGATTATATTCTACGAATTTAGCGGAAATTGAGATGAGAAATGAATTTTGGAGGCTGCTGTATACTTCCTGATATCAACTCACGAATCATTTCAAAAATCCACCAATGGTATTTATTATATCAGGGTAATTTGTATATTCATTGCTAATTTATGATTATGAGAATATCACTTTTTATGCCAGCCTTAGTGTTGGCGCTCACATCTTGCAACCAAACAGAAAAAATGAGTAAACAAGCCTTTCAATGGCCTGCGGGCATTCAACCACCGGCAGCAGATAAAAAACCTTTTGATGTAGGATTGTTTGGTGAAAAAAGAATGGATGAATATTACTGGATGAACGACTACTTCAAAAAAGGTCCCGATAGCACTAACGCCGTTAATTTTCTGAAGGCTGAAAATGCTTACCTCGATAGTATGATGGTGGGCACAAAACCATTTCAACAAAAATTGTTTGATGAAATGAAAGCCCGTATTAAAGAAAAAGACGAAACAGTTCCCGTATTTAATAATGGATATTTTTATTACAACCGATACGAAGAGGGCAAACAATATTATGCCTATTGTAGAAAAAAGGGTTCACTCGATGCTTCAGAAGAAGTACTGTTGGATATAAATAAAATGGCTGAAGGACATGATTATTTTTCTGCGGTCGGCTTTAGCGTTAGTCCAAATAATAAATTACTTGCATTTGGAATAGATACTATTTCCCGCCGGCAGTATTCTATTCATATAAAAAACCTGGAAACAGGCGAATTGTATAGTGATGTACTTTTTCCGGCTAGTGGCGGATCTGAATGGGGTAATGATAATAAAACAATGTTCTATACATCCACCAATCCCGTTACACTACTCTCCGAAAAAATAAGCAGGCATACCCTTGGTACGGATCCAAAAACAGATGTTGTAGTTTATGAAGAAAAAGATAAATCAAATTATATTGGCGTAGGAAAAACAAAATCTGATAAGTATATTCTAATTTTTTCCGGAGGAACTCTTTCTTCTGAAGTCAGGCTGCTGGATGCGGATCAGCCAACCAATTCATTTACTGTTTTTCAACCCAGAATGAAAGAGGTGTTGTATCAGGTAGATCATATAGGCGATAAGTTTTTAATTGTTACGAACAAGGAAGCAAAGAATTTTCGATTGATGGAAACGCCTGTGGGAAAAACAGGTGTAGAAAATTGGAAAGATCTAATACCACATCGAACAGATGTGCTGCTGGAAGGGATAGAATTATTTAAAAATCACTTAGTCGTTACCGAACGTAAAGAGGGACTGATGCAGATACGGGTCCGCAATCTTAGTTCTGGTCAGGAACACTATCTCGATTTTGGAGAAGCTGCTTATGCTGCCTATGTAGGAGCTAACCCCGATTTTAATTCGACCACGCTCAGGTTTAATTATACTTCCCTTACTACCCCAAATTCTGTTTATGATTATGGTTTGGATTCAAAAGATAAAAAACTAATGAAACAAACAGAGGTCGTTGGAGGATATGATTCCAGGGAATATATAACAGAGCGCAGTTTTGCAATTGCCCGCGATGGGGCAAGGGTTCCTATTTCTATTGTTTATAAAAAAGGAATGAAGAAAGATGGGCAATCCCCATTACTACTATACGGATACGGATCTTACGGTGCAAGTATGGATGCGTCCTTTAATAGCTCCAGGTTAAGTTTGCTGAATCGTGGATTTGTTTATGCTATTGCGCATATACGTGGCGGGCAGGAAATGGGCCGACAATGGTACGAGGATGGTAAGATGATGAAAAAGAAAAATACCTTCAAT
>JANNEK010000130.1:0-23877 GCA_031378605.1 Chitinophagaceae bacterium
GTTTGTATATTCGCCAGAAGGACGAATCATTTCAATACCAACCCTTATTGTATAAGGGGGAAAAACTATCAGCAACTAAATTTTATAGGGATGATCGTGAATTATATGTAGGTACCAATATTTCTTTATTCAGATTTGCAAACGATAAAAGAAATATAGAATTACTGCCGAATACAGAAGAGGATGTGGTAATGAAGCGAATTATAGAGTCAAGAGTAGTATCCATGGTTAAAGATACTATTGATGGTCATTCCGTTTTACTGGTTTCTCCTTATGGCCATTATATAACCTATTACGATTTCTCGGAACAAAAATGGGTGAACCGTCAAGATAGTATCCGTCGGATTATTAAATCATTCAATATAAAGGATAACCTTATTCGCAAATTCTTTAAGAGTAGAACTGGGAGAATATGGGTTGCTACTGCTAAAGCAGGGTTAGGTGAATGGCTAAAAGCACCTTCTCCCCAATTAAAGTATTATACTAATATACCCGGAGACCAAACAAGTATTGGCAACAATAACATATATGATATTGCAGAAGACACAAACGCAAATCTTTGGGTAAGTACTTATGGAGGCGGGTTGTATTATTTTAATACTGTTACAAAGCATTTTCAACATATCGCTGCTTCACATAATCTGGCAGAAGGTATTCAGGTTGACAAAAAAGGAAATATCTGGATGATAGCGAATGGGAACCTTCATAAATATGACCCATACAGAAAATCATATACCAGCTTTCAATTACCAGATGTTGAAAAAACGGGTGGTGTTCGTGGTTCTATTTTTAAAGAGGAGGGGTCAGGGAAAATGTATGTTACCGGAACAGATTACTTTATTATATTTCATCCCGATTCTTTGATAGACAGGAGTGCCCCACCCGGTGTTTTCTTTACTGATTTCAGCATTTTTAATAATTCAAAAAGTGATTTATTATACGGCGGCCCAATAAGCCTTGAGCATAATGAAAATTTTTTTTCGGTTGAATATGCGGCACCTTCCTATCAGGAAGGATACCCTCCTCAATATGCGCATATGCTTGAAGGATTTGAAAAAAATTGGGTAGAAGATAATGGGAAAGCTTATTATACTAACCTTGACGGCGGCGAATATATTTTTAAAGTAAGAGCTACTGTAAAACCAGGTGTATGGAGTAAAGAGATTGCTTCTCTTAGAATTTTTATAACTCCTCCTTTTTGGAAACGGTGGTGGTTTTATGTTTTATGCGCCGCAATAATCGGCCTTATCGTTTATATTGTCTATCGTTATCGTATAAATGAATTATTAAAAAGGCAGTCAATACGAAATAAGATAGCACAGGATCTGCACGATAATGTGGGCTCAACACTTAGTAGTATTTCTGTGTATAGCCAGGTAGCAAAAATTTACCAGCACCAGGGAAAAAATGAAGCGTTGGAGGATACGCTTGAAAAAATAAGTGGTACATCGAGCGAAATGATTTCAGAGATGAATGATATTGTTTGGGCAATAAACCCCCGCAACGATAATATGGAAACTATTTTGCAGCGGATGGAATCTTTTGCCCGGCCCTTGTTAGCATCTCAGGAGATACAATTCTATTTTGAGTATGATGCTTCAGTAAAGCAAATGAATCTGGAAATGACTAAACGAAAAAATTTTTACCTTATTTTTAAAGAAGCTGTAAACAATGTATTGAAATATGCTGCCTGTTCTCAGCTTTTTGTAACTATTAGATACCAGCATCACCTTCTGGAATTGTCAATTAGAGACGACGGAAAAGGGTTCGATAGGATTAGTACAAAATCAACCCATTCTTTAGCCGGAAATGGATTGCAAAATATGGAGCGAAGGGCACTAGAAATGAAAGGAACCATTTCGATTCGTAGCGAATTGGGAATGGGAACAACTATTTTGCTTCGTTTTCCTCTCCCCTGATTTGGTGATAGGAGAAAGATTAAATTGACAGACCTTTATATAAATAATGAATATGAGTTTACGCATTGCCATTTTCGACGATAATAAAAATATAAGAGATAGCATTTCATTATTATTGGCCACTGTGCCACAGTTTGAAGTAGTGGGTTCATTTAATCATGTATTGGATTGCGTAAAAGATGTGGATGGTTGTAAACCAGATATTTTGTTGATGGATATTGAAATGCCCGGTATGACTGGAATTGAAGCTGTAATAAAAATTAAAAAAGAATTTCCGCATATTCAGGTGTTAATGCAAACAGTTTTTGAAGATGATGATCGCGTATTTGATTCTATTTGTGCAGGCGCCTCGGGATACATTCTAAAAAATTTCCTCAATACAAAACTGGTTGACTCTATTAATGAACTTCAATATGGCGGTTCTCCTATGAGCCCTTCTATTGCCCGAAAGGTGTTGAATAAAATGCAATCTGTTTCTTCAGTTATTAAACCAGAAGCTGCACCCGACTATCACTTAACAGCCCGCGAAAAAGAAGTATTAACCTGCCTGGTAAACGGGTTGAGTTATAAAATGATTGGAGCCGAGCTAACAATTAGCTATGAAACTGTTCGCTCCCATGTAAAAAAGATATACGAAAAACTTCATGTGGCCTCTCTTACAGAAGTTGTGGCTAAGGCAATTCATCAGCGAATTGTTTAGGCCCTCATAGTTTGTTCAATTGAAGGATTATTTCTTTTCGAAAAAATATGAGTATTATCTTTTTGGATGATTTTATACAATAATGATTTTACAAATTCATCCCAGGTGATAGCAAATATCTATCGCTCAATTAATCTGTACCAGAGAATAAATTACCAATTGATGCAATTGTTTAGGGTAACTCAAATTTTTACGAGCTAACTTTGTTCAATTTGCTTCTTCGGTACCCGATTTTGGTGATTACAATAAGCAAAACTGGGGATTGATCGATAGCCTTTGTCCTATTATTTTTATACCGTCAATCTGGATCCTAAAGTTTTAAAATAGTTCTTTCAGGAAGTAAAAATAATTTGCAGAGCGGGTAGAAACTTTGATACTTAAAACAACGTATGTATAAAAGGAACGAATAATGCCGGACATCGTCCGGTTTATCGGATCTCATAGGTTATTTTTAGTTTTAGGGTTTGGTCCCCGCCTTTTCCAGGGCGGGGTTTTTTCTGGCAACCTTAGAAGCCAGTTTTTCGTACAAATAGTGAACTCAAATAGATAGGTACTATAATTATAGATAAAATTTAAATCATTGTATGACGAGGAAAATAATAGGCGTTTTAATTATTGCGGCAGGTATAACCGGGTGCGTTAGTAATAAAGAAGAATTGCTTTATCCTGGATCGTCCGATTGCTCAACACTTAATATTTCCTTTAGTGCCGATATACAACCCATTATTCAATCTAGTTGCGCAGTTGCCGGCTGTCACGATGCTTCTTCCGGAAATAAAGGAGGCCCGTTTATCAATTATACCCAGATAAAGAATAAAGCAACTACTATTAAAAATCAGGTTGTTGCTGGCAAAATGCCACAAGGTTCAACGCTAACCTCCAATCAAATAAAGTTGATTCGCTGTTGGGTTGAAAAAGGAGCTCTTAATAATTAAACAATGAAGCGGATCTACTGGATAGGTGTACTAGTGTTGATTCTATTAACTGCCGGCATTTTTGTATACACAGAGTATAACCGGAAGCGGGCAGATTCGTATAGCCTGAAGCCATTATTTAAGGCAACTGCATTGGATTTACTAAAAGAATTTTCAGACAACGAACAACAGGCAAATCTCAAATATGCAGGACAAAATATTATTATTGAAGTAACAGGAATGGTAAAGGAAGTTATTAAAAATGAACAGGGAAACTATACCATAATTATGGGAGATACCAGTAGTCTTTCTTCCGTTCGATGCTCAATAGATACGTTATACACTTCAGGCGTTAATAATTTACAGATTGGATCGATAGCTACCATTAAAGGAAATTTTAACGGTTATAAAGCAGATGAAATGGGAATTGGCGCAGATGTTGAATTTAATTTTTGTGTGGTAACAAGCCAGGCCCCATCCAGTAAATAAATTTTATTATGAATCAACGAAAAATCGTTTTAGTCTTTCTTATTTTCTTTGGCACGTATAGCGTAGATGCCCAAGTGAGATTTTTTACTAAAAGTGGAGTAATCCGTTTTTATTCAAAAGCCCCACTCGAAAGTATAGAAGCAGTTAATAAAAGTGGCACCTGTGTGCTGGATACAAAATCTGGACTGGTTCAGTTTTCAATTTTGATGAGAGGGTTTGAATTTAAAAAAGCACTCATGCAAGAGCATTTTAATGAGAACTATGTAGAAAGTAATAAATTTCCGAAAGCTGAATTCAAAGGACAGGTTTTGAATAACCCCACTATTAATTATGGGAAGGAGGGATCCTATATAGCAAATGTAAAAGGCCGCCTTTCTATTCATGGAGAAACAAAAGAAATAGAAACAAAAGGAACTGTTTTAATTACCGGTGGAAAAATTACTATTAATGCAGATTTTAATATTCTGCTTTCTGATTATAAAATAGAGATCCCCTCACTTGTAAAAGATAAAGTATCGAATAGTGTAAAAATTTCTACTTCTTGTCCGCTGGATATTCTGAAAAGCTAAAGCAACCAAAACAAACGAAATTAGTATGCAAAAGTCATTTCTTATTATTACAGTTATTACGCTTCTTGGTACCATTCCTGTATATGCGCAAAATGATACCACCGATCTTATCGCCTCGATGATCCAGGATAAGCCCGTAAAACAATACATTACCAATGCATTTAAATCTTCAAGAGTAATTAATGGGCATTCTATAGAATTTATTGGCAAAGGAGTATTGGATGTTCGTATTCTCCATCGATTTGGATACGTTAGTGAAGGGTTTGGTAATTTATTTGGTTTAGACGAGGCCAGTATGCGTATGGGATTAGACTATGGACTTAGCAATAATTTTTCACTTGGCATTGGAAGAAGCACTAATAAAAAAGAACTGGATGGATTTATCAAATATCGTGTACTGAGGCAGTCGGAAGGACCGGGTAGTTCTCCGGTTTCTATAGTATGGGTAAGTGGTATCTCTGTTTATACAACCAAGTGGGCAGATCCTCTTCGAAAAAATATTTTTTCATCACGCGTTGGTTATTATCATGAAATTATTTTTGGTCGCAAATTCAGTAATTTTTTTACGTTACAACTGGCTCCGGTATATGTTCATCGTAACCTGATAGATTCTGTAAAGAATAGTAACGATACATGGGCATTGGGAATTGGCAGTCGTATCAAAATATCAAAACGTGTGGCCTTTGTAATGGATTACCATCCCGTGCTTTCTGGCAAACAATCTGCTACCTATAATCCGTTATCGCTGGGTTTTGATATTGAAACGGGGGGGCACGTATTTCAGTTACATTTTTCAAATGCAACCGGTATGAATGAAAAAGAATTTATAACGAATACCAGAGGTAGCTTTTGGAAAGGAGATATTCGTTTTGGATTTAATCTTTCACGGGTATTTACTTTAAAAAAGCGAGCGAACATCGCACAGTAAAGAAAAAAATTGTGAATAAAAAAGCATTGCAGGCCAGTTAAGGTTATTTAACCATGCTTACTTTTTAATTAGAATGAGTAGACGACCAGGCTGAAATTATTTCAATAATTATCCTTTCATTTTCACAATAAAATAAGTACCCAATTTTTTTAGAGGCTGTCTAAAAATGATTTTATATTTTTTGTATAGCCGCAGATTCGCAGATGTAGTACGGATAAGTTAACCTAGTTGAGGTTTTTAATCTGCGAATCTGCGGCTTCCATTATTAGAAATATGAATTTTAGACAGGTTCTTAGAGCAGCGTAGTAAGAAAAACAGAAATACGATGGCAATACCTATGGAACCATGCAACGGATATTCACTGTTTACACAAATCCGTTTTTATCCGTTCAATCCGTTAGCTCCGTATTGCTATTGTATAAAAGTTTAATGGATGCAACTGCTATTCGCTGATTTTACATACTCGTTCCTGTTCGTTTAACCCGTTAGTTTTATTGATTGAACCAACAATCTTGAGACACTAACGAAGTGCTAAAAATCAACTGCTAAAGTTCCCGAAATGGACAGAAAAAAAATGGATTTTATTAATGTATTAAATGGAGATTAATATACTATTGAAATAAAAAATTAATTCACTTTATTTCTTATAACACCCATTCTACTTCTCCAAAAGCAAAGGTTTTATTTAAACTATCCTTCGTAAGTAAGTTGCCCTCTATCGAAACCCCGGTAATAGTTGTATTAAAAATGGCGGTTTCTTTTTTTAATTTAACCTGTTGGTTCAATTTATAAAGTGCTGCATTGTATTCCTCGAGAATTTCCATTGGAGTACTAACATGCATTGATTTAAATCTTTTTGTCATAAACCTGCAAAGTTCCCGAGCCAGTTCAATAATATTCCAACTAGTACCAGTTATTTGTTTTAAAGAAACAGGATTTAGTAAATCTTTTTCGAAAATTGTTTGATTAATGTTTATTCCAATACCTACAATTGCCCAACGGTTAGAATAATATTTTGAAGAATTAGTGGTTGCTGGAATTGACGCTTCCATTTCTTCCGAATTACTAAAATCTTCTCCTTTAACGCGCTGTTGCTCGCCAACCGTCTCAATTAATATACCTCCTGCCTTTCTGTCCTGCCAGTATATATCGTTCGGCCATTTAATTCGTGTATATTCTGCACCGGCATATTTTTTAAAAAAGTCGAAACAGGCCAATGCCATAGATGCCGATAAAAGAAAAGAAGAATTTAATGAAAAGCCCGTCTGTTGCAGCACCGCACTAAGTATAATATCCTGATTGTTTTTCGAAAGCCATTTTTTTTCGCGTTGTCCCCTTCCCATGGTTTGTTCCCTTGCAAAATACACACTGCCATGTGTGGCCAATCCTCTGCGAGCCAGTGCCATGGCATAGTTGTTGGTACTGTCAACTGTTGGCAATACATTAAATGGTTCGCCAATAGGAGGAAAGGAAGGTGTGTTTGGCAACAATGTACTATTTTTGATCAGTGCGAAAATAGTTATTTGAAGTAAACGTTTATAAAGAAGTAATTGTTAAGAACATGGGTTTACTATTGAATAGTGGTGTAAATATATTTCTATTAACCACAAAATGGACTTATCAAAACGATCCACCTCCCTTAAACAATACTCTATAACTCATTGATCATTTTAAACAGTTTGATTATTGGAACAACTTTCTAAGTTAGCTGTTCGCCGAAAACGCATTGGTGTTACCCGGTTAACTAAAAATTCAAAGATCATTAAAGCTATTGTTCATGCCATTCATGAAAAGAAAGGAGACAATATCATTTCTCTTGATCTGCGACGGATCCCAGAAGCAGTAACCGATTTTTTTATTATTTGTGAAGCTGGTAGCCAGGTACAGGTTAGAGCTATTGCCGATTTTGTTGAGGAGTACCTTAAAGATAGTTTGGATGAAATACCTTACCGCCATGAAGGTAAGCAGTCGGGTCAATGGGTACTAATAGATTATATAAATGTTGTAGTACATGTGATGCATTCAGAAACAAGAAAGTTTTATAAATTGGAAGAAATGTGGAGCGACGGAGCAAAAGAAGAACTTTAATGGTACTTTTTTGTTTTAATAATCGTTTTATATTCCTAATCATTAATAAGTAAACAAGGAGACGAAGTATATATGTCACAGGAAGAGCAACGACAAAACAATCGCAATCCCATACGCAACAGGCAAAAGGACGACAATATTAACCCACGCAAAACACCAAAGTTTAATATCTATTGGGTGTGGGCAATTATTTTTGCGGCCCTTGTAGGATTCCAGATTTTCGGTGGAAATTTTAACCCGGAGGCTGCCCAAACATCTAAGCTGGAGTTTTTTAACAATATGCTTGCAAATGGAGATGTTGAAAAAACTACTACCATTACCAATAAAAATGTTGTTAGAATTTTTATTAAGAAGGATAGTCTTTCCAAAGCTTTTTATAGAGAAAAATTCCCTAAATCATGGTCTGCTTTGAAAGATTCAAAGGGCCCGCAGTTTGAATTTAAAATTGTGAAGGCTGAAGAATTCGACAAGGAATTGAACGAGTATTTCAGTAAGCATTCGGGCATCGATCAAATTGATAATAAGATTGATGAGGAAGGCGCCTGGTTCAATACGTTCATAAGTTTTATACTACCCCTGTTAGTTATTGTACTTATCTGGATAATGCTTATGCGCAAAATGGGCGGTGGGGCAGGAGGCGGCTCTGGTCCGGGTGGAATTTTTAATATCGGAAAATCCCGCGCTACTTTATTTGACAAAGGAACTAAAGTAAATATCACTTTCGCAGATGTAGCAGGCCTGGATGAGGCCAAAGTGGAAGTAATGGAAATCGTTGACTTTTTAAAGAGCCCCAAAAAATATACTTCTTTAGGTGGAAAAATTCCTAAAGGAGCTTTGCTGATTGGTCCTCCGGGAACAGGAAAAACTTTATTAGCAAAGGCAATGGCTGGAGAAGCACAAGTACCGTTTTTTAGTTTGAGCGGAAGCGATTTTGTTGAAATGTTTGTAGGCGTTGGCGCAAGTCGTGTGCGCGATTTATTTAAACAGGCAAGAGAAAAATCTCCTTGTATAATATTCATTGATGAAATTGATGCAATTGGTCGCGCAAGAGGTAAGAATGCGGTGATGAGTAATGATGAAAGAGAGAGTACACTCAATCAATTATTGGTGGAGATGGATGGATTCAGTGGCGAAAGCGGGATTATAGTGATAGCAGCAACCAACAGACCGGATGTGTTGGATTCTGCGTTACTGCGCCCTGGTCGTTTCGATCGACAGATATCAATAGATAAACCAGATTTAGTGGGCAGGGAAGCAATTTTTAAAGTACACCTGAAGCCAATAAAAATTTCTCAAAAACTGGATATTCATAAATTGGCTGAGCAAACTCCTGGTTTCGCAGGAGCAGATATTGCTAATATTTGTAATGAAGCTGCGTTGATAGCTGCACGTAAGGGAAAAGAAGCTGTGGATATGGAAGATTTTCAGGATGCCGTTGATAGAGTAATAGGTGGCTTAGAAAAAAAGAATAAAATTATTTCTCCAGAAGAAAAAAGAATTATTGCTTATCATGAAGCGGGCCATGCAATTTGTGGCTGGTATTTAGAACATGCTTATCCGTTATTAAAAGTTACAATTGTTCCGAGAGGAACAGCAGCATTGGGGTATGCTCAGTATACACCTAAAGAACAATATCTTTATAATACTGACCAGTTAATAGAACAGATTTGTATGACACTTGGCGGTCGTGCCAGCGAAGATATTTTCTTTCACAAAATTTCTACTGGTGCACAAAACGACCTTCAGCAAATTACCCGAATTGCCTATTCAATGATTACGGTATATGGAATGAATGATAAAGTGGGAAACGTAAGTTTTTATGACCCCGCGGCTGAAAATTCATTTACCAAACCTTACTCTGAAGAAACGTCGAGGATGATTGATGAGGAAGTAAGGAAACTAATTGACAAAGCATACGAAAAAACAAAAGCATTGTTATTAGATAAAAGGCAGCAGGTAGAAAAACTGGCAGAGGCTTTATTGGAAAAGGAAGTGTTGTTTCAAAGTGACGTAGAAGTTTTAATTGGCAAGCGCCCTTTCGAGGAAAAGAAATTATTAAAGGTTGTTGACGAAGAAACAAAGCCTTTGGAAACAACTCCGGTCTTGTCTATCCTCGATGGCGAAACAAATAGTAATGGAGAAAATAATTCCTAATCTTAATCTTCTTTTTAATTGTGGCAATTAGTACTACAACTTCTAAAGAAACTATCTTAAAAAAAATCAGGCAGGCGTTGAGTCATTCAACGCCTTTGCCATTTCCCCAAAGTGAAAGTCATGTTGCACTCTTTCAACCTTCAAAGCAGGAATTGGAACTTGAATTTGCCGAACAGTTTAGCAAATTACAAGGGCGATTTATTTTTTGCCTGAATGAAGCAGAGCTCGCATCACAATTGAATCAGTTAGCTGATAAATTGAGTTGGAAGAATATTTATTGTAAAGAAGAGAAGTGGAAGTTAACATTGAAAGAAAATGGATTTGATAATAGCTCTTATTCAAACCTGGCTTCCTGCGATGCTGCCATTACCGGATGCGAATTATTAGTAGCCCGAACAGGTAGTATTGTGTTGAGTTCGGCCAGTAAAAGTGGGAGAACAACCAGTGTATATGCTCCTATTCACATTTGTATTGCCTATACCAATCAATTGGTATTTGATATAAAAGATGCGTTAGTACAATTAAAAGATAAATACGGAAACAAATTCCCCTCTCTAATTAGTTTTGCAAGTGGTCCCAGCCGAACAGCCGATATTGAGAAAACATTGGTAACAGGCGTTCATGGACCAAAAGAAGTCTATTGTTTTTTAGTTGAAGCCCGAATACCTTCCTGATTCGTATCTTTATAACTACATGGAACCAGAAATTTACCAATTATTTGTTTACGGCTCTTTACGCAGTGGATTTCACCATCCGGCTTATCAATATATCAGTAAGTACTTTACCATTGTGGGTTCAGGAAATGTAAAAGGAAAGTTGTATGATATGGGCGATTTCCCCGCGGCTGTTCCCGTGTTTACAGATGATTTTGTTATTGGTGAACTTTATGCCCTTAATAATGCCGATGAATTTAGTTGGGCTATTGCACAGATTGACGATTATGAAGGTGTAAACCCAGAGCTGGGAGAATTGCCACTTTACCGACGGGAAACTGTAACCGTTTTTCGGAATAACCTTTCTTCAACAGCCTGGATATACTGGTATAATGGCGACATCAGTGGCCAACCGGTAATTAGCAGTGGTGATGTTTTACAATATCTACAGCAAAAAAATAAAATATAAAAAAGGGTATTTATTATCAAAACAGGTTGCATCTTAGTTAGCATCTAACAGTAACCATTAATTGGAATTTAGAAAACGAAAATATAGTTCTACCGGATGCAGTTATCTCTTCATAAAAAAATATACTTTCTTTCTGATTTTCATCTTGGCGCTCCAAATGCTATCGAAAGTTTAGCACGGGAAAAAAAAATTGTTTCCTTTCTTGATGAAATTAGTAAGGATGCGGCAGCAGTTTTCATTGTTGGAGATATTTTCGATTTTTGGTACGAGTACCGAACGGTAGTTCCAAAAGGTTACGTTCGTTTATTGGGAAAACTTGCTGAATTAACGGATAACAATATTCCTGTTCACTTTTTTGTTGGGAATCATGATATGTGGATGACCGATTACTTTCAAAAAGAATTGAACATCCCCGTTTATTTTGAACCCAAAGAATTTGATATAAACGGGAAACTCTTTTTTATAGGCCATGGTGATGGATTAGGTCCGGGCGATCATGGCTATAAAATGCTCAAGAAAATTTTTCGTAACCCTGTTTGCAGATGGCTTTTTGGTATACTGCCTCCGGTAATTGGTGTTGCCCTTGCAAATTTCTCAAGCCGGCGCAGCCGTGCCGTAACGGGAAATAATGATGGGGTTTTTTTAGGAGAAGAAAATGAATGGCTTATTCAATATTGCAAAGAACTGCTGAAAACTAAAAACTATGATTACCTGGTTTTTGGTCATCGGCACCTACCCATCGATTTTTCATTGAGTAATACAAGCCGATATATCAATTTAGGAGATTGGATAGGGTATTATACCTATGCAGTCTTTGACGGGCAACAATTAACCCTTCAATCCCGTTATCCAGAGGAGAATGATAAGATTGTTCGCAAATAATTATGAAGCGATTAATAACAATAATAAGTCTAATAACATCCTTTTCGGTATACGCACAAGGTGATTCGTTGTTCTCCCTTAAAAAATTTATTGAAGGAGAGTTTACAGATTTCACGGTTGATAATCTTAACAATATTTTTTTATTCAACCAATCGGGACAATTAAAAAAGCTAACCCCTAACGGTGATTCTATAGCTATTTTCAATGATGTTAGGCGGTATGGAAAAATAAATTCTATTGATGTAAGCAATCCCCTGAAAGTATTGTTATACTTTAAAGATTTTGGCAGCGTAGTTATTCTGGATCGCTTTCTTAGTAAGCGCGATGTATTGGATCTGCGAAAAATGGGCCTGTACCAGGTGAGTGCCATCGCACAGGCTTATGATAACGGTTATTGGATTTTTGATGAGCAGGAAGGAAAATTAAAACACCTTAACGACCAGGGCCTGCTTATTGATCAGTTTACTGATTTTCGGGTATTGTTTGATTCGATGCCTTCCCCACAATTTATAGCCGATCAAAATAAGAATCTCTATTTATATGATGAACTGAAAGGTGTTTTTATTTTTGACTACTATGGTACATTTAAACAGCGGTTAACCTTTACCGGTTGGAAGGACTTCACGGTAATTAATAATATATTGTTTGGACGAAAAGAACGCGAACTTTTTCGGTATGAGCCAGGTACCCTTCAATTGCAACATTATACCGTGCCCGTTGGAATGGCCCTTGCTTTAAAAATAAAGATTACCCCTGATCATTTATACGTTTTACGATCGAATCGGTTGGAGATATACTCGTATAAACGGTAGGTTTTTACAATCCTTGAATGTCAGGTAACTTTATTCTTCTACCAATAAAATTTTATGGATTCATTTTTTGACCGGATAATATTGGATAATAGTATTAAGAGCTATTTGATAGCAATCAGTGTTATTGTTATTGTGTTTTTGCTAAAGCGCTATTTGTCGAGATATATTGCCGGCCTGCTTTTCCGCCTCATCAAAAGAATTGCAAAAGGAGTAGATAAAGCTAGTTTTGTAAACCTTGTGATAGCGCCATTAAATACTTTTCTGCTGCTTTTGATAACAATTATTACACTCGAAAAACTAAATTTTCCAACTACACAAATTCAATGGGGATTAATTCGTTTTAGCCCCAATTTCAATATCTATAAAATTACCCTTCATACCCTATTGGATACATTAAGTATCATAATCCTGATCATTTCATTTATTTGGTTATTACTGAGAATTATAGATTTTATTGCGAAAATTCTGGTGCAAAAAGCAAATCTTACGTCAGATTATAGCGACAATCAACTCATCGTTTTTTTTAAAGATTTTTTCAAAGTCATAATTATAATAAATGGAATATTGCTTGTATTGAAATTTGGCTTTCATCTTAATATTGGTAATATTATTACCGGGTTAAGTATTGCAGGTGCAGCGATTGCCCTTTCGTTGCGGGAAAGTTTAGAAAACCTGATTGCTTCATTTATTATCTTCTTTGATAAACCTTTTACATTGGGTGATCTTGTAAAAGTGAATACTATAACAGGCACCGTTGAAAAGATAGGCTTACGCAGTACACGAATAAGAACCGATCAAAAAACATATGTTACGATGCCTAACAAACAAATGGTGGATAGCATTATGGATAATTTAAGTCTTCGCAGCCAGCGCAGAGCATCTATACAACTGGAAATACATGCTGAAACATTTGCAGAAGATTTGCGGAACTTATTATTGGGTATTGAAGAAATTCTAAAAGAGAAGAAAAATCTGATAGAAAATTATTCTGTTTTTCTTTCAGATATTAATAAAAATGCATTCCTTATTCCTATTGATTTTTTTACGGCACCTGTAGCAATTGCAGATTTTAATGCGTTGCGCCAACAGGTAAATATGGAAATTATTCAGTTAATGGGCAAAATGCACATACGTCTTGCATCGAAAGAACAAGATCCAATAATCTCCTGAACCTTTAAAGGGTGGCTTTAATTTCGAGAAAGAAGTTTTTTATTTTTCGTAAAGACTCAATCATTTCAAAACGTTCCTGCGCTTTCTTATTATTCTTTAAAAAATCTTTGGCGCCTTCGATGGTAAGTTTACGGCAGCGCAACAATTCATGAATTAGCAGCATGTTTTTTATATCGATGGGTCGGAAATGGCGATCGCCTTTACGATTCTTTCGTGGTTGAATAAGGTCATTAAATTCATTCGACCAAAAACGAATCAATGAAGTATTTACACTAAACATAATTGCTACTTCGCCAATTGAATAGTACTGACGCTGAAACAAAAGCTCATCTGGTGGAATATTAATGAGAATGGCCCCATCTTCAATAGATTTAAGAGGTTTTCGTCCACGAGTGGATTTGGTACGTACTACCTCTTTACCAGGTTTTACCATTGGTTCACCCGCTTCTTTAAATGCTTTTATACGTACACCTACATTCACTTCTTCCTGGTTAATGGTTATTGGAAGAATGGGCAATTCCTGTGCCGCAACTGATGCTCTTTCCTCGAACGAAAAAGCAATCTGCATTAATTTATTTTCAGTGTCTGCCATATAGATTGGTAAAGATACGAATGCAAAACTTTCAATTGCCGAAGGGTTTTGCAGTGTGGAAAAGTTGGGATAAACACTGTTTTTGGAGCAACTAAAAAAGACTGGAGAAACAGTCAAAAAATAGCAATTAAAAGTGATCAAAAGGAGCAATTTAATTAGATTTGTAAGAATAGATAAATCACCAAAAAACATTCTCCGGGAGAAGATTTTTATGCCACAGGAACAAGAGAAAAAAATAACGAATGCCAGTAATAGTTATGGTGCAGATAGTATACAGGTTTTAGAAGGGCTGGAAGCAGTTCGAAAGAGGCCAGCAATGTATATTGGAGATATAAGTGAAAAGGGATTGCATCACCTGGTGTATGAAGTGGTAGATAACTCAATTGATGAAGCCTTAGCGGGTTATTGTAAAAATATTAATGTTATCATTTTTGAAGATAATTCGATAAGTGTGTCTGATGATGGCCGGGGAATTCCAACCGGAATGCACCTTAAAGAAAAACGAAGTGCTCTCGAAGTGGTAATGACCGTTTTGCATGCAGGTGGAAAATTTGATAAAGGTTCTTATAAAGTATCAGGTGGATTGCATGGAGTTGGCGTTAGTTGCGTAAACGCATTAAGTTCTAAGTTGATCGTAACCGTAAATAGAGAAGGAAAAACATTTGAGCAGGAATATCATATTGGTGTACCACAGTATCCCGTTCGTGAAATTGGTGTAAGCGATACCACGGGTACGCATGTACATTTCTGGCCCGACCATTCTATTTTTATTGCTACTGTATACAAGAGAGAAACATTAGAGAGCCGCCTTCGTGAACTTTCTTATCTGAACCGGGGGATCCGCATTATACTAAATGATCTTCGGGAATTGGATGAGGAAGGAAAAACCTATACCAAAACTTTTTATAGTGAAGGAGGAATTGTTGAGTTTGTAGAAATGCTTGATAAAAATGCTGGCAGGGCTCCATTAATACCACGAGTAATTTTTGTAGAAGGAAGGGATGAGAACACCAATGTTGCAGTAGAAGTGGCCTTAACATATAATGATAGTTATCATGAACATATTTATTCTTATGTAAATAATATCAATACCATCGAAGGTGGAACCCATGTATCAGGCTTTCGTAAAGCACTCACAAGAGTATTTAAACAATATGGCGAAAAGCAGGGTTTGTTTGAAAGAGCAAAAGTAGAAATTGAAGGAGATGATTTCAGAGAAGGATTGAGTTCTATTATTTCTGTAAAAGTTCCTGAACCTCAATTTGAGGGTCAAACGAAAACGAAGCTTGGAAATAATGAAGTAATGGGTGTAGTAGACAGAACCGTGTCTGCAGTATTGGAAGCATATTTGGAAGAAAATCCCCGTGAAGCAAAAAACATTATTCAAAAAGTTATAATAGCCGCACAGGCAAGAGCAGCCGCAAAAAAAGCAAGGGAATTGGTGCAGCGTAAAAGTGTATTAAGTGGTGGAGGATTGCCTGGTAAGCTGGCCGACTGTAGTGAGCGTGATCCTCACCGTTGTGAACTATACCTTGTTGAGGGAGATAGTGCCGGCGGTACCGCAAAACAAGGAAGAGATAGAAGTTTTCAGGCCATTCTTCCGTTAAGAGGAAAAATTCTGAATGTTGAAAAGGCAATGGAACATAAGATTTATGAAAATGAAGAGATTCGGAATATGTATACTGCCCTGGGCGTAACCGTTGGAACTTCAGAAGACCCGAAGGCATTAAATACGGCCAAGCTCCGGTATCATAAATTAATAATAATGACAGATGCGGATGTGGATGGTAGCCATATCGCCACACTTATACTTACTTTTATTTACAGGTATATGAAAGAATTAGTGGAACAGGGCTATGTTTATATTGCTCAACCCCCGTTATATTTAGTAAAGAAAGGTAAAGAACAGGCATACGCATGGAACGAAGAACAACGCAAGGGCCTTGTTGAAAAAATTGGTGGAGGGAAAGAAGAAAGTGTGAATATTCAGCGCTATAAAGGATTGGGTGAAATGAATGCGGAACAATTGTGGGAAACTACTATGAACCCAGGTACAAGAACATTAAAAAGAGTAACTATTGAAAGTGCCGCAGAGGCCGATAGGGTATTTAGTATGCTGATGGGGGATGAAGTTGCACCAAGAAGAGAATTTATAGAAACCCATGCACGCTATGCAAAATTGGATATATAAGTTTGAAAGTCAACGGATAATCTAAAGCCTTGAACCCTCCAGAAACTTGACTTTTTTACTCTCTGATAAATTTTCTGGGGGCAGGAAACCCAAAAAGCCTTAATTTCAGCCTTTACTAAACAAAAACAAGTTACTTATGGCAGACGTTACACTCACTGCGTACAACGTTAAAACTAAAGAGAAAAATGTGCCGATCATGGACGCGGTGATCACAAAAACAGCGAGAGGAGCCTATATGGCCCAGGGTCATGATGGTAAGGGCAATAAATTAACTACCCTTATGAATGAAGCAAAAGCACTGGCCGCCATCAAAGAAGGTATCGCCAAACAGGGCTGGTAAAATTTGTACGTTAATAAAGTAGTTGAAACTGTCTGGTTTATTGATCAGACAGTTTTTTTATTGTACTTTTCTTAAAGTAACCGCCTGATAAAAATGAACCGTTGGAAAATTACCCTATTATTTTTTGTTTTACTCTTTCGGGTTTCTTCTCTGTATTGCCAGGTTGTTAATCCTTACCATTTGAATGGAAATGCAATACAGGAAAATTGCAATTGCTATACTTTAACATCCGACTTGTTGAATCAATCGGGCTCCGTTTGGAACATCAATAAAATAGACCTCACTCAACCTTTCGACTATAAATTTAATGTTAACCTGGGTTGCCGTGATGGAGATGGAGCCGACGGAATCGTTTTTGTGCTGCAGCCAATTAGTACAAGTATTGGTTCTACCGGTGGTGGTCTTGGTTACCAGGGTATAAATCCTTCGATTGGTGTTGCCATTGATACCTGGCAAAATTCCAACGATAACGATCCTTCCTTTGATCACCTTTCTATTCATAGAAATGGAGATCTAAATCATAACTCAATTAATAATCTTGCCGGGCCTGTTCCGGCTTCTAATATTAATATTGAAGATTGCCAATGGCATGTTTTGCAAATTGTTTGGGATGCTACTGGTAAACGACTTTCTGCAAATATTGATGGCAAGGATAGTGTGAGCGTTGCTATCGACCTGGTAAATTCAGTATTTAATAACGATCCTAAAGTGTTCTGGGGTTTCACCGGATCAACAGGTGGAGCGAAAAATCGTCAAAGATTTTGTACTTCTTTAAATCCGGCAATAGCCAACTTTGCTGCGGGTACAGTTACCTGTTATCCCGTACCAATTAACTTTATTGACAGCTCTGTTTCTTTTGGAAGTATTGTAAAATGGTTTTGGGATTTTGACGATGGAACAACTGATACAGTAAAATCACCAAAACCACATATGTTCCCATCTCCGGGTATTTATAATGTAAAATTGAATATACTTGGCAACAACGGATGTATTTCAGATACATTTAAAAGGCAGGTTATTGTAGGCTCAGTACCTATTGCATCCTTTGGAAATAATCCCTCCATTTTATGCGAAGGACAACCGGTACAATTTGTTGATTTATCTACTGTTCAATTTGGAACAATTAATAATTGGTTACTGCGCGTTGACAACGGACCAATAAAGAGTATTGGAAACCCTTCTTCTTATTTTATTAATGGGTTAAGTTTAGGACAACATCCTGTTGAACTTACAGTGAAAACAGCAGAAGGGTGTATTTCTACTACTGTTTCCAAAACACTTTCCATTTTTGAAAAACCGATTATAGATATAACGGCTTCTGATGCCTGCCTGAAGGAAACCGTTAATTTTTTTGGTACTAACTTAAAACCAATCGTGCCCATAAATCAATGGAACTGGAATTTGGGCGATGGCAAAACTGCTGGCACCTCCTCTGTTCAGTATAAGTATCCTGCCGTTGGAACATATGAAGTCAGCTTGTCGGGTACTACCAGCAATGGATGTGTATCGGATACCCTCAAACGTATTGTGACAATTTATGGTACAAAAGCATTTGCCGGACGCGATACCATTGTAGCAAGAAATCAGCCGGTACAGTTAAATGGTTCTGGAGGTGAATTATATAATTGGTCGCCGCCTACTGGTTTAAATGATCCAACTATTGCTAATCCAATTGCTATGTTGCAATCTGATACACGTTATGTACTAACTGCTTCTACTGTCTTTGGATGTAGTACCTCAGATACTATTCTACTAAAAGTAGTAAAAGGCCCTTCTTTTTATGTACCAAACGCATTTACACCGAACAATGATGGACATAACGATCGATTTCGTTTTATTCCTATTGGAATGAAGGAGATTTTTTACTTCCGGGTATATAACAGGTATGGGCAGCTTGTATTTTCTACAAAAAATGCCTATCCCGGATGGGATGGAACATTAAGTGGAAAACTGCAACCCACCGGAACCTATGTATGGTTAGTAAGTGGAAAAGATTTTTATGATAAGGTTCAGTCTTTAAGAGGAACTTTTTTATTGATCCGCTAATTGTCAATTGCTTCAGGCACACTACGTTGATTTTTAAAAGTAGCGCATTAGTTTGCAAACAATAAAAACCCCACTCTTTCGAGTAGGGTTAAGGGTAAGCACAGATTCAAGATCTATTATACAAAAGACAAGTAGGTAGACGACTTATTCAGGATTTTTTTATCATCAGCGCCCAACCAATTTTTAAGAATTGTTGCATATACATCTTTAAAATCTACGGAATGTTTTATATCTCCTTCGTTTAAATTACTTAAATCGGGCATAGCGTTCAATACTCCTTTTTGCTTTAACCCGCCCCCAATAAAAAACATATTATTGGCAGTGCCATGATCGGTGCCTCCACTTGCATTTTGGGCAACCCTTCGGCCAAATTCAGAAAAGGTTGTAAGCAATACGTCATTAAACCGATTAGCCTCTTTTAAATCTTTTACAAAAGCTTCAATAGCATTGTTCATGTCCGTGAATAATCTTTTTTGTTGAAACTCCTGTGCTACATGGGTATCAAAACTGCCCAGAGAAACATAATAGACTTTTGTATTGATGTTTGATTGAATTAACGAAGATATCGTTTGAAAGCTTTTCCCTAATTCCGTAGATGGATAAATTATTTTCGAAGGCTTCAATTTACTTTGCTGAAAAATATAATCAGCGCTGCTTAATGTTTCTGCCATCGTTTTATATAAATAATCAACTGGTTGTTCACCTGCTTCATCTTTATGACCGGCAATTATATCCTTGAAGAATTTTTCATTCGCTGTATTGAAAAGCCTTTTTGGATCTTTCATGGCAATCGCTTTTGCCTGTTCTCCTTTTAATGCCATGCTTAAAATATCGTCAATCTCCAGGGCCTGAGTAGGTTTATCGCAACCCTTGCATTGCGCATCCAGGTAACGGCCTAACCAACCTGTATTTAAATATTCGTTACTGTTACTGGCACTTTGCCAAATATCCATACTTCTAAAATGCGATCTGTCGGGATTTGGATACCCTACATTATTTAATATACTTAAGTTGCCTTCGTCATACAATCCCTTAAATGCAGAAAGCGCGGGATTTAACCCGGTTTCATCAGTAAGCGACAGGGCTTTATCTTTTGTTATCCCTAATTTAGGGCGTAACTTATAATAGATATCATTTCGGATAGGTATTACAGTATTCAATCCATCATTTCCCCCACTAAGTTGTAATACAACAAGTACCTTATTGCCTGGTGAAACCCAACTGGGTTGTTCAAATGCTTTCAAAAACTTTGGTAACAATAGGGTTGTTGTAGCAAGTGAACCGATTTGTAAAAAGTTTCTTCTTTTAATGAACATGTTTTTCTTTTAACAAAGTTGATATTCGGGTGTACTCATCAGTTGTATGGTAGCTGTTTTTATAAAACTTTCCCGGCTGCTTGCGTCTAAAAATCTATTCATTGTCTCTTCCTGAACGCCAGCTTTTGTTTGTAATATTTTCCCGGCTATTGTTTGTAATAATTTTTCACGGGGCACCCCATCATATTTCTTTAGATATAGTTCCCAGTCAATTTTCGCTGCAATAAGTTTTAAGCCTTGTTTATTTTTGGCAATGTTCTTTTTCTCCTGCATACCCATCATTTGATCGTCATCATCCTTTGGCTTTATATTGAAGTCATCGTTGCTATAAATTAAATTGGGAATGCGCATCCGTAACATTAACGAAGAGCTGTCAATCCAGTTTTTACCCCCGGGCCACCCCGCTACGTTAGGCGGATAAAATAATAGCTGACCCAATAAACGTTGTAGTAATAGTTGTGCTTCCGGATTTTCGAGTTGCATAGGTATTGCCCGCTGTATGCCAACAATGAGTTCTACGGGCGATTTAATTTTTGAACCTATATTCTTTGAATCATAAAACCAATCGCTATTAAATATATCCTTGAAGAGCGCAGCAATATCGTAATTGCTTTGAAAAAATCGCTCCGCCAACCGGCTAACCTTTTCATCATCTACCTGCTCATTTACAAAAAATTTATATACTTTTCGTACAATAAAAACGGCTGTTTGTTTTTGTTCTAATAAAATTTGCAGCACGTCTTCTCCCTGCAAATTTCCGCTTTTACCTAAAACAGTTTTATAACCTGCGTCGTGCTGTTGTTTACGAAAAACAAACTGGCCACCTACTGTAGCACCCCAACCGGTAAAAGCACGGGCTGCTTCTTTGATATCATTTTCAGAATAATTTCCACGTCCAAGTGTAAATAATTCCATTACCTCTCTGGCAAAATTTTCATTGGGATGATTTTTCTTATTTTGATTATTGTTAAGGAAATTAATCATCGCGGCGCTTTTACTTACTTCGGTAAGCAATTCTCCGAAATTGCCCAATGCATGTTTGCGGATAATATCCAACAATTGTTGTTGATATAAAATATTAAGGTTGCGGCTGGCAAAATGCCCATGCCAGAATAAAGCAACTTTTTCTCTTAATTGCTGAGGACTATTTATCATTTGATGGAGCCAGGCAAGGTTGAGACTTTTAATATCATCTCTCGATTGTTCCCTTATTTTTTTCCTTTTTTCGGATGAAAGCTGTTGTTTTTGTTGCATGCCTACTTCTTCAATTCCCATAACCAATCCTTTAATTGAGTTATCGGCTACATCAATAGAATCTGGTATTTTTGAAGAGGCTTTGAAAAGTGCCGCTATATAAGAACTTGAAGTAGCAGTAATTACTTGTAAAAAGTCTTCTGCCATTGGGCCAAAACCTGCACGCCATAAAAGATGTTGGTTCTTTAACTGATTACTTTCCCCCATTTCTTCAATTTTTAGTACGACTAATTATTAATCAAATAGTTTAATGGCAAATTTCATGCTGAACGAATTTACTTGTAAATATTCTAAGCCATCATCGGAATATTAACAGTAACTTAATCATAAACTATAAATGCCTATATTTAAAAACAGCTTTAAACTATGGGAATAAACAGTTTTAAATACATGTCTCCTTTAATTGTATATGCAGGGGCAGTGGTTTCATTTTCCAGCGTTGGTATCTATACTTTTTTCCCCTTAATCTATGCATGGATACTCATTCCCCTTGTTGAACTTTTCTTAAAACCCAAAGATCGAAACCTGCAAATTGCAGAAGAAGAAATTGCAAAAAAGGATAAAACCTATGATTATATCCTTTACTTAATTGTATTGCTACAGCTCCCCACCCTTTATTATTTTTTGTATTCCATGCAGAACGAATCATTAACAATGATTGATAAGATCGGACGAATTGGGACTATGGGTTTGTTATGTGGAACTTTTGGAATAAATGTAGGTCATGAACTTGGTCACCGGGTGAATAAAACAGAACAATGGTTAGCAAAGATTTCGCTAATGACATCATTATATATGCATTTTTTTATCGAACACAATAAAGGGCATCATAAGCATGTTGCTACTCCGGACGACCCTAGCAGTGCCCGTTATGGAGAGCCTATTTATTTTTTCTGGCCACGTACTATTATTTATAGTTATGTTAGTGCATGGAAAATTGCTAATGAAGAATGCGGAAAAAATAACAAAACTGTATTTGGCTTGAAAAATGAAATGATTCGGATACATATTATTCAATTGATATTTGTTGCGGCTATTGGATTTTTATTTGGATCACTAATAGTAACTTATTATTTGGTAGCGGCACTAATAGGAATTCTTTTGCTTGAAACGGTGAACTATATCGAGCATTATGGTTTGACTCGCAAACAAACAATTACTGGAAATTATGAAAGAGCCATGCCACAACATAGTTGGAATAGCAATCATATTATTGGACGATTGATGTTATTTGAACTTAGTCGTCATAGTGATCACCATTATATGGCCAGCCGCAAGTATCAACTACTCCGGCATCATGAAAACGCTCCGCAAATGCCTACTGGTTATCCGGGAATGATGTTATTGTCATTAATTCCACCAGCTTGGTTTTATATTATGAACCGGCGGATTGCTAAGATGACTACATAAACTGCCTTTGTTAATAGATCCAATCAATGGATATATAACTACGCCATATCAACTGGTTTGAATACAACGATTATTTAGTAAGTATAAAGTCTACGCCAACAGTAAAACTACTGAAGAGACTAATGCCAAAAGTATTAGAGTTGTCAGTTGTATTACCTATACTGTTTTTATAGGATGAATGCGAATAGTTAACTCCTCCAAAATCTGCAGTTACTTGTAAACGGGGAGCAGCCTGAAAAAATAGTCCGGGAATTGCGCCGATTGAATAGTTCGTACTTTTATTTTTAGTTGTAGAACTAGAGAATGTAGTTTTTGAAATTGTTTTTCCAATTCCTCCCTGCAATTCGGTATACCATCCTAATTTATTTTTTATGGAAAAATATTTTCTCCAGAAAAGATTAGTCCCAAAACTAGTGTTGGTGGAATAGTTATTATTTAACGATTTAGTTTTTGAGTACGCAAAGCCAATTTTTACGCCTATTAAACTATTCTGGCCGATTGCATAACTGAAACGCGGACTTATATTGGTATTAGAATAGGAGAAGGTATTATTTGCCTGGTTGTTATTGGTTGTAATGTATCCAAAACTTCCACCGATCAATATAGCGCCCTTATTAATTTGTGCGTGGGTAACAAAGGAACTTACAATAGAAAACACAAGGAGTAAAATTTTAATTATCATAGTTATTTTTTGAATTACAAATATGAAAATTAAACAGATACTGCCCGTTTATACTTACCACCTTTAACAGCAAGTTTGGTTAAGTAAATTAAAAATTAATTATTGTGCAGGTATTCAGGAAATAAATGCTGAACCAAAATAGGTTTTCAATGCATCTGGAATTTTAATTCCCTCCGGGCCCTGGTGATTTTCGAGCAGGCAGGCAACTATACGGGGAAGTGCCAGCGAACTTCCATTAAGTGAATGTAGCAATTGCATTTTTCCATTTGCATCTTTAAACCGCGCTTTCATTCTATTTG
>JANNEK010000133.1:0-10667 GCA_031378605.1 Chitinophagaceae bacterium
TATAAATCGGAAAGTACGGTGGCGGTGGCGGCTGCCTGTATAGCATGACCTGAAGGGAACGCAGGAAATGGCGGATCTGGCCAGAAAGAATGCCACTCCTTATCTATATGTTCTGTAATAAAATTATTGGGGCGCTCCGAAAAAAACTGGTATTTCCATTTCCAGCAGTTTCGAAAAGCATCTGCAACGGACATCCCTACCCGCGCATAGGTTTCAGCAGTTTTAATGATTGATGGTTTTATTTTCTTTATAACTAAACTTGCCAGGTAAAAAGAATGCCCCGGCGGCGTAAAGGTTTCATCCGGATCATCACTCCACCATATAGCCGCTTCCTTTTCCTGTTGAGTAAGTATTTTCTCCTTATTATATACTTGCATAAACTGATTATAATAAGGAGAGCCAGGCGTTGAATCATAAGGAATGAAATCAGGATCTTTGAGCGAATCGTTGATAGCTAAAAAAGTTCTATTCTTTCCCCAATGAGGATGTAAGGGAAAATGACTGAACGATTGTGCATACAAGGGCGGATGCCAGCAACCAGGTTTTTCTTTAAACACCAATTTTTTATCAAAATTCTTTAAGTAAGCGCGGTGGCCACTATCTTGTTTGGACCATTCAAAAATTTTCGTTGCTATCTCCTTTCCATACAAAATAGATTTAGTGTTGGCTACTTCATTTGAACTTTTGATTTTTAATACCTTTTCAAAATAATTTTCAAGAGAGTCAATGCGTAATTTATTTTCATCCGATGTTTGAATATATATATTCCTCAAAATTTCCGCCTGGCCAGCATTCAGGCATAATATCCAATTATACTGAATACCACTATCAGGAAGAGATAAGGTACCCAATCCATTTAATTGTGGCGCGATGGATTGATACTCTGTAAACCCATTTACTACCGATTCATACATGGTAAGTCCAATATACCCAAAACACCGGGATGCAAAAGTAGGAGAATTGGAAGGTGTTGTTTTTGTAATAAGTGTAGACAGATCCGCCCATGCAGTAGCAACTTCATTATCTTCAGGAATTTTTGCAGCAGATGAATTACATGAATGCAAAACCCAGCTCCCTGAAAAAAGAAAAAAAATAATTTTTATTGAAAAAATTTTCAGATTCATTTTCTCTTTTGATTCATTTTGTAGGTTATCATTGATTTTCCATTGATGCCAAAAACGAATGTTTGATTAATGTTTATACAACTTCGAACATCACCCCGTATAGAAAATCCCGATTCCGCCTGGTTAACATAGGTGAAATTCCCCTTACCATCACCTTTTAACAGCAATCCATAGTTGGCATCGAATTTCCCAAGCCGAATTTTTGTCCAACTATTATTACCACAAAGAAGCAAATCAGTTTTTCCATCCTCATTAAAATCCAATGGAGTACCCGTATATATCGGCGAATACTGGACCTCCCTGGGCAACGTCGTCAATTTAAACTTATCTTTTGCAGTACTTAAGAAACAACTTGTTTCCATGGTAGAAGCAACAAGGTAACCGGCCTCTTTCAATTCATTTTTTTGAAATAGCTCATCCATGCTTATGTCTGCATACGATTTGAAATTTGGAAATCGTGGCCGAAACATTCCCAATTGATTCAGTAATTCCTCACGGGTAAGATAGGGAAATCTTTTATGCTGAATATAACAACTGAAAATAGGATCAATGGAACCATTATTATCAAAGTCTTTGTAATACATTTCCAAAGGCTCCTTTTCCGAAGCCTTGAATTGGGTATTGAGTCCTATATTTCCAATTACTAAATCTGGCTTATTGTCACCGTTAAAATCATCAATAATTAATTTATTCCACCAGCCGGTATATCTCTTTTCAAAAAACCGAGTACTAACATTTATTAATTTATCATTTTGGATACTGTATACCGTTAGTGGCATCCATTCCCCGATAATTACTAATTCATTTTTTTTATCGAGATCCAAATCAACCCAGGCAGCATCCGTTATCATTCCAACGTTATTCAATTCAGGACAAATTAATTCTGTTTGATCGGTAAAATTTCCTTTGCCATCGTTTATTAAAATATAACTCTTTGGTGGTTCAGGATATCTACCTGGAATAACTCTTGCTCCAACAAAAATATCAATGAACCCGTCTCCATTAACATCCTGCACCCTTACACAGGAAGTACTCGTTTCCATTTTAGGTAAGCCCGTACTTCGTATAAAATTATTATTTCCATCATTCAGGTAAAGCCTGTCTTGAAGCAAAGTATCCGTTGCGCTAAAATTATTATATCCCCCACTGGCAATATAGATATCTTGTTTTTTATCGCCATTGGCATCAAACACAACGATATCTGCATCCTCAAATCCTTTATCAGCTTCTATGGCCGGAATACGAAGCTTTACAAAACTTTTATTTTTCTGTTGTAAATAAATACTGGCGGGTTGAGTTGAATTTCCACCAATCAAAATATCTTCGAGTTGATCGTTATTCAAATCATATTTTACAAGGCATGGGCCATTATGAGAAAGTTGACTAATGAGCAATGATTGCCTGTTAAAATCATTCAGTTCTGTTTCCTTATGTTCGTAGTTAATAATGGGAGTGGTTTCGGAGAACCAATTTATAGAAGGTGTTAATTTTTCTTTAATGTAAACTGCGTCCTGTTCATTTAGTTTTACTAGCTGATTTGAATTGATGCTATATAGCTTTTGTTTCTTTCCGCTTATCCACTCTATAGAAAGTGAATCGATTTTATTTGCATTGCCTAATCCTACATGTAGATTATAAGATACTGTGGAAAGGTATCCCCGTGCAGGGTTTTGTTCAATCATTTGCTTTAAGCCATTATAATAAATGCTAACCTTTGCACCAAGGCCCATCGTATTTCCAACAGCCCCCAATAGTTGAATTTGAAGAAAATGATTTTTATTGATGGATTGCACATCATTTCTGAACAGGAATGCTGGCTGATTAATATTATTGACCACCAGGTCGAGATCACCATCATTATCTAAATCAGCATATACTGCACCGTTACTATTGGATATATTATTTACTCCCCATTCTGTTGTTTTGTCGCTAAAGGTGCCCGCACTATCATTCTTAAAAATATAATTTACAACATTCGATGATGGCATTTCCTTAACAATTTCCATTACATCATCGCGCTGCAATCTTCCTTTTTGTTGTACATAATCATTCATATAATTTATAAAATCGAGATTGGTATAGTCTCTAAAATATCCATTGGTAACATAGAGGTCTTTCCAGCCATCATTATCATAATCTGCAAACAAGGCCGACCAGCTCCAATCAGTATTGGAAATGCCCGCAATCTGTCCAGTTTCGCTAAATGTATTATTGCCATTATTCAATTGAAGCATGTTTCGCATATATTGAAAATAGAAACCGCTTTTCACATTCAGATTAAATTTTGCATAATTATCGGGAGTAAGTAATAATTTTTGGCGATGATTGTCTTCCGGTAACATATCCAGCGTATAGATATCCGTATGACCATCATTGTTAATATCTGCTACATCATTGCCCATAGAAAACTGGCTGGTATGACCCACCGATAATTCCAGGTTGTTGGTAAACGTTCCGTTCTTATTATTTATATAAAGAAAATCTGGAACGGAATAATCATTTGAAACATAAAAGTCGGGCCAGCCATCTTCATTGAAATCAGAAATGCCAATTCCCAATCCATAACTTAATTCGGAACCATTAATTCCAGTTTGGATTGTAACATCTTCGAATTTTCCATTGGTTTGTTTAAAGAGACGAAGTCCTTTCTCCGGATTATCCTGTTTAAAAAGTGCCGCCGTACCTTCCTCATTTAATAAGGGAAGATTTTTAGGATTATGATTTAGCAATAACATATCGAGATCGCCGTCTTTATCATAATCTAAAAAATAAGACTGATTGCTAAATCCTGTACTTGCTAATCCATAAGAAGCGGCCTTTTCTTCGAAGCGTGGAATACCTGCTTCATTGTTGCCTAGGTTTATAAAAAGTTGATTGGCTCTTTTTTCGGGAGGCAGCGCACCAGAATAACAAAGATAGATATCGAGTTTGCCATCAGCATTAATATCAACTGCATTCACACCCGTTTTCCATGGACCTGGTCTTCCCGCGGCATTCGATAATAGTGTGATATCTTCAAATACAAGGTTGCCCTTATTTAAATACATTTTATTATCACTCATATTGGAAGTGAAATAAAGATCTGCCAATCCATCATTATTAAAATCGCCAGCAGCAACACCGCCTCCATTATAAAAATACTCATACATCAGTATGTTTGTGTTCAATCCTTCTGAAAGTGTATTTTGAAAATTGAGCCCGGTTTGTTCAGCATTTAAAAGAGTAAATAGTTTAGTTCCGCTGTTTTTAGTTGGTTTATGCAACTCGTCTTTGCACCCTATTATAAGAATCAGGTACAGCGATAACAGCCGTTGAAATAATTTCGTTGCTTTCATGTATACCAATAAAAAAAATCTATCCCAATATAGGGATAGATTTTTTCTTATGTTCAAATATGTTCTTTAATTATATCCTGGATTCTGTACCAGCTTATTATTTTTACTTGCCTCGTCTTTATCAATCGGTCTAAAATACATTTTATCATTCCATTTCCTGGATTCATTTTCTGTATTATCTACCACTGTATAAGTATAGGTATATACTGTTTTATCATAGCGGTAGGGAACCAAGGCTGTTTTACCGGGTTTTAAGGTAGCGGTAATATTAATTGTTTTTATTCCGCGTCCTACGGTTGTTGGAGATACCATCCAACGGCGGGCATCGTGATACCGGTGTTCTTCATAAGCTAATTCAATTCTGCGCTCATTACGGTAACGATTCAACAACACAGGGCCCGCATCAAAAATAGCAGCCATACCGGCACGGTATCTTATTTTATTAAGCCAACTTCTTGCTTCTGTTTCGTCTCCTAAAGCAATACAGGCTTCCACATAATTTAACACCATTTCAGTATAACGTATAAATGGCCATGGAATAACCTGGGCGCTGGATTGGTTATCGGGTAGTGCCGGATTTGGATCAATGAATTTTCTTGTATAGTAATGGGTACGGCTACCATTCCAGTTTTCAACAGCAGATTCTCTGGTATCAATTCCATTTATAAAACCACCGCTTCCATTCGCATAATAACCAGTTTGTAATTGGTTAACAGGATCTAATCCTGCAACATCGGATGGTCTTGGTTTCCACGTGGCCCCATCGTAAAGAACAGTTGCATAAAAACGAGGATCGCGGTTTACATATGGATCTGCCTTATGCGTAGCATTATTCCAGTCAAACTTTGTACCATCCATCATTTCATAATCATCTACCAATTGTTGAACAGGAGTATTACCGGCCCAATTGTGATAACCATTAGGTCCGTTATTAATTCCATAATGAATTCCACCCAATGGCCAGTTATCTTCCTGAGTGAATAAGGCTGTATGTGAACGAAGGAAAATAAGTTCAACGGCGGCTGATTTATCACCAACGCCGCTTTCGCCACCAAGGGCAATTGACACATAATTATTTTTACCTTCTTCCGGGGTAACCGGAGCCGTTAGATTTAGTTTGTATCCCTGAGTTGCATCAATTACAGCTTTGGCAGCAACGCGTGCCGCCTGCCATCTTGCAGTTCTATCGCCAGCAGGATAAGCAAGCAAATCAATATTTGTAAATCCAGCAAGTGTGGTCGACTTAGCTTTTGCTGTAGGCCCATCGTGTAAATCACTGGCTGCATACAGCAATATTCTTGATTTTAACGCCATAGCGGCTACTTTAGAAGTACGACCGGGAACACTGCTTTTTCCATCAAGTAATTGAATTGACTTATTTAAATCTGCTACCATAAAATCTATGCATTGTGCATAGGTGCTTCTTGCAATGGTATAATCTTCGTTTAAGCCATATGGTTTGTCAATGATCGGAACACCTCCATAAAAACGCGTCAATTGCTGATAATAGTAAGCTCTTAAGAAATGAGCTTCACCGAGAAGTTTATTTCTTAAAGCAGTATCTGCAAAAGTTGCAGTAGGCAGTCTGTCGATAGCAACGTTTGCCTGGCGAATAGCCAAATACATACGATCCCAGCGATAGGTATCACTCATCCATCCTAAATTCGAAGGTGTTTCAGAACCTTCGGTAAACGTATTAATATTTCTTCCTGCGTGGGTAAACATTGCTTCATCAGTATATCCGGCCAGGGCCTGCTCCTCAAATCCACCATAGCCAAGAAAAGAATACACATTATAAATGAATGCTTCCGAAAGAGGGCCGTCTGCCCAGGTGGCTTCGCTGGAAATTTTATCTTTTGGCAACGTATTCAAAAAATCCCTTTTACAGGAAATAATGACTAACATCATTACCAATGCGAAACTCAAAAAAGAAATTAATTTTTTCATACATCTAGTTGTTTAAAAAGTTAAACTTAATCCGGTATTAATGATTTTCGCCTGTGGATAATAAACCCCACCTTGTGCGGTTGCCTCCGGGTCAAAAATCTTGTATCTGTCAAAAGTTATCAAATTCAACGCATTTACAAAGAGCCTTAGGTTGCTTACCTTAAATTTGGTTAATAGTTTTGTTGGCATGTTATACCCAAGTTCAATATTTTTCAAGCGAAGATAATTTTTACTAAAGAGATAATACGTATTATCTCCAAAGTTGCCTCCGGTAAAATAGGTATCTCCCCTGCTTGCCAATCTTGGATGAATATTGCTCGGCTTATCTATTGACCATCTGTTATCGTTAGAATACTTCAAAAAGTTGCCTATGTCTCCAGATTCTGTTTGAATTCTGATAGAAGCACCAGCGGCACCTTGAAATAATATACTAAGGTCAAAGGATTTATACCTTACATCCACCGTTGCACCATAATTTAAAGTTGGTGTAATTCCACGATCCAAACGAACCCTGTCATCTCCTGTAATTTTTCCATCTCCATCAACATCCTCAAACTTCATATCACCGGGTATAAGGGTACCTGTTACTCCGCTGTAATCAATTGTATTCTTATTAATATCATCCTGATCTTTAAATACACCGGCAGATTTATAAACTAAATAACCACCAATAGATTTACCCTCTAATTTTTGATATTGTTTAATGCCAGGAACTTCATCCAGGAACACTACTTTGTTTTTTGCATATCCACCATTAATACCTGCACGAATCGTGAGATCTCTTGTTGATTCAATATTATAGGCAACACTAAATTCAAATCCTTTATTATCTACCTTACCGGCATTTACTGGTGGCAATAGGGAATTAATACCTGAAGATGAAGGAGTAGAACCTGTTTTTTGTATAAGTATCTGGTCGCGTTTATTCAGGAAATATTCGAGGGTAATATCAATTTTTTTATTGAGAATGGTCGCATCCAATCCTATATTAAGATTGTTCGCTCTTTCCCAGGTAAAATCAGGATTAGCCAATACTGTTTCAACAAGATTAGTAACTACTTGTCCATTGATTGGATATGAACCAAATCCGTAGGTAGATAAGTAAGCATATTCTTGTAAGGATCCTCTAAAGAATACCTGGTCATTTCCCATTTGTCCGTAAGATGCTCTTATTTTTAAATAATCAATCGCATCTACCTTAAAGAAATCTTCATTGGTAACGTTCCATCCCAACAACAATCCAGGGAAGAATCCGAAGCGGCTATTTTCAGGAAATATATAGGATCCGTCATAACGCCAGATAAATTCTGCGAGGTATTTTTCCTGATAGTTATAGGATGCCCGACCGTAATAACCCAATCTTGCACGTTCGTAAGCACTACCCCCGGTATTTTGTTGCAAAGAACCTCCGGCAAAAATCTGATCAACTGCTGATGAAATATAATTTCTGCGAAACGCAAAAAAGTTTTCTCCTGTAAATTTTTCTTTAGTAACACCAGCCATTACACCTAATGTATGGTCGGATCCAATCTTGCGATCATAACTAAGGATAGCCGTTAGATTTGTATTTAATACGGAGCCATATCCCTGCTGAAGCCTTGGATCAGTGAAATTTGAACGGATAGCCCCTACCAATTTGGGGGTTTTACCATCGGCCTCCAAAGAAACCCTATCCCAGGTATAAAGCATCCAGGGCGTTTGCCATCTTTTTTCTGTTTGACTGTTTTTGTCTACGGCTCCAGACAAAGAAAGTTTTAATCCTTTAACCCAGGGGTTGGTAATATCTACCGATCCATTTATTTGAGTAAAGTCGGTTGGGTTATCAACATATCCCGTAGCATTCGTTGTAATTACATAGGGATTCTGACCATTTTCGATATCTGGTCCGGGTTTTCCATTTGGCCAAACTTCAGGCTCTGTGGGTCGCCCTCTCATCAGCATTCTAAAGATAGCACCAGCACTTTCGGTTGGAAATCTACGTTGTTCTCTTCTTGCCAAAATTCCTAAGTTGGTAGTGATATATTCATTCACTTTCGCTGTAAGGTTTGTGCGAAAGTTATATTGATGATAATTTGTTGCTGAATTTTTGTAATAAGCATCCTGGCTCACATAACCAAGAGAGGCGAAGTACTTGAAATTTTCAGTACCCCCGCTTAATTGTAGGTTGTGTCTTGACTGAGCGGACCATTTCTTGAACGCATCAGCAAACCAATCTGTATCTGGATATCCCCAGGGATCAGACCCATCTCCATGTTTTTGTATGGCAGTAGGACTATAATTGGCATTTAAGGTAGTTACTCCCGGAGTAGGTGAATCGTAAGTTCCCGTTTGTTTTATTGCAGCGGAAGCAGCTCCCCATTCTCCAACAGGTATCGATTTGTAAATCGGAAGCTCATTCATGATATTCGCATACTCTACTGCATTAGACATGTTAGGTACGCGGGTGGGTTGACTAAATCCCTGGTTAAAATCGTAAGTAATTTTAGGTTTTCCGGTAGTTCCTCTTTTGGTAGTTATTAAAATAGCTCCGTTCGCAGCTCTTGCTCCATAGATAGCAGCCGACGCATCTTTAAGAACGGAAATATTATCAATATCTCTTGGATTTAAGCGACCAAGACCGCCATCCCTGTCGGGAATTCCATCTATAATAATAAGTGGGCTGCTGTTTCCAAAAGTGTTGAGTCCACGAATATTAATTTGAGCCCCATCATAGCCCGGCTCACCGCTTTGCTGAATTACCACTAAACCGGGTAAACGGCCAGAAAGTGAATTTGATAAATCCACCGCAGGAGATTTTATTAAATTTTCTCCTTTGATGGCACTAACGGCGCCGGTTACGGTAACTTTTTTCTGGGTACCATAAGCTACCACTACCACTTCGTCCATGCCCGAATTCTCCCCTGGGGAGAGCGTAATAGACAGGTCCGTTTGGTTACGAACTACCACTTCTTTGGAACCAAATCCTACATAGGAAACCACCAGTGTAGAAGAACTGTTTTTAACGGTGATAGAAAATTGACCACTTACATCAGATACTACTCCATTGCTTGTACCTTTTTCGGAAATACTGGCACCCACAACAGGAGCGCCGCTATCATCCTTGATTTTACCTTTTACGGTTACACCAGGTGATTGTGCAAAAATTTGAGTAGAAATAAAGACACAAAAGAAAAGGACTGAAAAAAATCTGAATTTGCCGTTTCTAAAAAATAATCTGGAGAAGTGTACGGCCCCTTCCATTGGCAGCATCACGTTAAGCATAAGCGTTAGTTTTAAGAAAGTAATGAAAATCTGGCTGGTTTGGCGAATAACTTATTAAAAAAAACTGAGTATTTATTTTAATAAATGGTAACTACAACAATTGAAAAGTATCTATTCAAAATCCGCAGAAATAATGTAAACAGCAGATAAACGAAAAAGTCACAGAACAATCATTAACATAAATTTAGGAAGGTTTTTCATAAATACCTGAAATATATTGAATATTTCCTTCTTTCTTCCAGCATTGCAATCAATACAAACAATAGTTAGTATCATTAAGTGTACTTCATGAAAAAATGATGTCCGATTTTTAAGCGTTTTCATCGGGGAAAAGCAGGTACCAGCTAAGCTCCTTATGCCTAATTCAATTCTTAAAAGCTTTATTGAAATTTCTTCATTTCAGTGATTCAGTTAAAGAATAATCTATGATGATTACGTATACATTTAAGTAACAAAAATCTTACTGTCATGACATAAACCCATTTCAAATCAACTTGAATAGTACTGGGTAGATATTTTGATAAGATAAAAAGCAAGTATAGTACACCAATGCAATTAAGTATTAAAAAAAATGGTCCTTAGAGGCTGTCTAAAAATGATTTTATATTTTTTTGTATAGCCACAGATTCGCAGATGTAGTAAGGATAAGTTTTCCTAGTTGAGGTTTTTTAATCTGCGAATCTGCGGCATATATTATTAGAAGTATGAATTTTATACAGGTTCCTAAACAAAGGTTAGTAAAACTCTTGGCTCCTATTAAATATTCAGAAAAGATTTTAGTACGAACCTTTGCATTTGATTTTACAAAAAAAATGATTACAATTCATTACATAAAATTGAAGTTTTTCCAATTATTGTTTATGTGATAAATAGCATAACATAGGTTACACTTTTAGTTGTAGCACAACATAGGTTACAGTTTTTACAGTTCTTTGACATAAAAAGTTGATACTCATTAAAAAATATGATGAATGAGTATGAACAAAGGCAAGAAGCAATT
>JANNEK010000137.1:0-1985 GCA_031378605.1 Chitinophagaceae bacterium
CAATAACAACCTGTACCGGTTGTCCTTGTGCGGTAGTCATGGTTAAAGGCATTCCACTACCAACTTCAAACTCCAGTGGTTCGCGGCCGGAAGAAGAATCGAATGTTGTTCCATCTGTTAGCTTACCATGGTAATGTACCTTTATGGTATCACCATTTTTTACCTGTTGCATAATCTGTTTTTTAGTTGTAAATATTTTTTGAGCCCATCTTTGGTAGCTCTGTTCACCTTCTGAGGCGTCGCACACTTGTACGCTATAACTTAACTGAGCACTGAATAGCTACAAGGCAACACGGATAAAAAGTAAAAGAAAATCAAGGATGACTTTGCCTCCAAAATAAGGCAATGTTTTACAATTTCCGCTAAATTTTTTAAGCATCTTTGTTTAATGATTTATATTAACATAAACTTAGTTGCATGAAAGCCCTTACCCTGCTTTTAATATATGTCAGCGTTTCGGGGCACACATTTAGCCAACCTGATGCTGCTACACGTATCCTTCCGGGCGCTGAGCGGATGAACGTATACCTGCCTCTTTTAAAAGGAAAGCGTATTGGTATTTTTGCCAATCAAACTTCAACAGTTGGCACTGCACACCTCGTTGATACGCTTCGTAAATCAGGAATAGATATCAAAGTTATTTTTGGTCCCGAGCATGGCTTTCGCGGCAAGGCAAGTGCTGGCGAAAAAGTGGGCAACTACACCGATGAAACAACCGGGATACCTGTAATTTCTTTATATGGATCCAAAAAAAGACCCACGGCACAAGAGTTAAAAGAAGTGGATTTATTGGTGTTCGATATACAGGATGTTGGTGTTCGATTTTATACATTTATTTCTTCACTCGAAGAATTTATGGAAGCCGCTTTTGAATATGGAAAACCCTTGATGATATTGGATCGCCCCAATCCCAACGGATTTTACATAGATGGCCCGGTACTCGATAAAAAATTTCAATCTTTTGTTGGCAGGCAACAAATTCCTGTGGTATATGGAATGACGATCGCCGAATATGCAATGATGATCGCGGGTGAACGCTGGCTGAGTACAACTGCCAATAAACGTTATGATTATTATCGTATTGCCGAAAATTCAAAAGACACTCCTTTCCATTTTCAAATAATTAAGTGTGGCAATTATACACATAAAAGCAAGTACGAATTACCCGTTCGCCCTTCTCCAAATCTCCCGAATATGCAATCAATCTATCTCTACCCTTCTACCTGTTTTTTTGAAGGAACGGTATTAAGTGAAGGAAGGGGAACCGATAAACCGTTACAGGTGGTTGGCCATCCGGCGTTGCCAAAAAATTTATATGCGTTTACGCCTGTTCCCAATGAAGGAGCAAAAAGTTCTAAACTTTATGGACAAGTTTGTTATTGTTGGGATTTGATTGGTTCAATACCTGAGGTCTTAAAAAAAATAAATAATAAAATACAATTGAAGTGGTTGATAGACGCTTATAAATTATTTCCGAGCAAAGACAGTTTCTTTTTAAAAAATAATTTTATTAACTCGTTAGCCGGCAATGACCAATTACAGCAGCAACTAAAAGCTGGCAAAACAGAAGCCGCAATTAGAAAAACTTGGGAACCTGGCCTGATCGTCTTTAAAAAAATAAGAAAAAAATATTTGTTATACGAGGATTTTTGAGAACAGTTTTTCTGGTTAGTAGTATAGAACGCCTTGTCGTGAATGTATTGGCTATTTCTTCTTTAAGAACCTGTCTAAAATTCATATTTCTAATAATATAAGCCGCAGATTTAAAAACCTTAATTGGATAACTTATCGTTACTACATCTGCGAATCTTCGGCTATACAAAAAATTATATACCCCTTTTTAGACAGCTTGTAAGGACTTTTAAATTAATTTTGAAAGCCAAATAGCATGAACTACAAACTACAAACTACAAACTACAAACTACAAACTACAAACTACAAACTACAAACTACAAACTACAAACTACAAACTACAAACTACAAAC
>JANNEK010000147.1:0-2667 GCA_031378605.1 Chitinophagaceae bacterium
GTCATGTCAATTCTATTAAGTGTATCATCATCTGAAGTTGTATCAACTCGACTCCAAACATAACTTAATACATCATCAGAAAAAAATATTGTGGGGGTAATACGGTGACTGTAAAATTTTATATCCTCTCTAAGCTCATTTTCGGTATCAATAATTTGCCCCTTATTTTCAAAAAAAGTAAATTGTTTTGGATGTTCTATATCATCATCTGGAGGAAGAATATATTCAGCTGAATTATATTTAATTAATCTATTAGTTGTCGTTGAAATGTAACCGTCCGGTAAACTACACCTCATCCAATAAAATTAATTAAAATATTTACTGATTTAAAACTTTCCAGTTTGCGGGAAGTAAATTGCTGAGCTCAGAAGTTTTTGTATCATTTATTTTTACCAAAATATCTGCAAGCCATTGTTGGGGATTAATATTATTTAATTTACAGGTGCCAAAGAAAGAATAAATCATTGCAGCACGCTCAGCACCTTCATGCGATCCGGCAAATAAATAATTTTTTCTGCCGATAGCCACCGGACGGATTGCATTTTCAACCAGATTATTATCTATTTGTAAATACGGTTGTTCGGTATAGCGTTTTAATTTTTCAATTCGGGGTAATGCATATTGTATTGCCTTGCCGATGGCTGATGTTGGTAACGTATCTGTTAAATGCATTTTCAACCATAATTCAAAATCATGCAATGCGGGTAGCGCCATTTCTTTTCTTAATCGCATTATTTCTTCATCGGTAATGCTTGTTGTTTCACGGATTGCTTTTTCGATGATATACAACCGCTGTATGAGCAGCAATCCATTTTCTGCAAGATTTAAATCATTTTCCTTTGCTTCATCAAATTTTCGGCGCACATGAGCCATGCATCCTAAAAGAATAATATCGTTTCTTTTTGCAAATGCATCATATACCTGGTAACCATCGGTCTGTAAATATCCACTGAAGTTTTTTAATAATTCTTCCGGCCCCTCTCTTCCACGACCTTCCCGATAATCAAATAAAATTAATTTCTTTTTCACTGCATGATATACCCAATGATAACCGCGATGTGTTTTTCCTTTTTTGGATGCATCCAATACTTTTATCGGTGTTTCATCCACCTGTAAATAATTATCGCTTAAAACATCATCACGTAAACACTGATATAAAGGCATTAGCAGCTTGCAGATATTTTTTACCGTATCATTCAGGGTGGAGGAAGATAATGTCATCCCTGATCGTTTAAATCGTTCTATCTGCCGATATAATGGTAAATGATCCACATATTTATCGGTGATGATTTGTGCAATGAGATGCTCGCCGAATAAACTTTTATCGATTGCTCTTGGTGGCAAGTCACCGATAATTATTTTTCCGGTTTCTTCATTTACATATTTCTCACGCACAAATCTTTTTACAAAAAATTTTGGTTCGATCAGTTCCAACACTTCGGTTTGTTCTTCGCCGATCTTTTTATAGCCTGTTAAATCACCTTCGGGTTGTATGATGATGGTTTCTCTTGGCAGATGTTCAGGGAAGCCCTGGCGGACAGGGTGTATTTTTTGCTCCTGATTTTGCTTCCGGTCGTGTGCTTCAATTTTTATAGTTGGTATTTCTTTTTCCGTTTCCTGTATTTCATCCGCTGCAATATCCAAGCTTAACTGAAGGGGTGTTTCCGACGAAACAAAGCGCTCACTCCTGGCACCATAGAGCATGCGTTTAAGCTGAGCCATTTCATGCTTTACAAATAATAATTCAGATTTTAATTCTGTATTTTCTTTTAATAACTCATATCCCTTCTTTATGGTCACGCAATAAAGATAGAATGATGCTGATTGTTTTACTAAAATAATGCCGTGAAGATGTACACAAAATAATCAACATGTACAGGCGGCAGAAGTATCAACTGAGGCCGCATGAAAATATCGTTTCCGCTTATTCAGAGAAGTTAATTTGATACCCTGCAATATGCAAACCAATATATCAGAACTCAGAAGCGTATTATTTGATTTAGGTAATTCAAATGTGCCGCGTTCCAGTCGTTTATAATACAATGCAAATCCATCACGGTCCCACATTAATAACTTTACCTGGTTGCGCTTGCGGTTAAAAAATAAATAAACATCTCCACTCAACGGATTTAATTTTAAATGATCGCGAACCAGTCCGCTTAATCCGTCAATACCTTTACGCATATCAACCACATCACGAAATAAAAAATACCGCTGCTGATTATTTATCGCCAGCATCAGCCGATTAATGCTTTGATCATCTGCGCTGAACAACCAGAAGGAAAAATAAAATAATTTCCGTTTGCAAAATGATATTCAATACCACTGGTGTTTTTTTCTGGCACATCAATCCGGATAAATGCATCCGGAGATTCTTTTTTCTTCATGCGGCTCGCATGATACATGAACGTCTGGTAAGATATTCCTTTCTCTTTGCAATAAGCAGCCATCGAGCCGCCAATTTCCTTCCATTGATTTACATGGTTTGGATAATCTATTTTATCTTTAATCATCAATGCAAAGAGAAAATACTTTATTTAATTATGGAAGATGTGGTTCACCGGATGGTTACGTTGTTCCTCATTTTTATTTATATGCTTTTAGTAAAAGAAGCGTTTATGCAAATTACATTTCAAAAAACTTTTAATGGAGCAAATGGAAGCAATG
>JANNEK010000162.1:0-5571 GCA_031378605.1 Chitinophagaceae bacterium
AGATTTAGTTGATGGCGCTCCAAAACCAGTTAAAGAAGGAATTAGTAAGGCAGATGCTGAAGCCTTAGTTGCCAGGCTCAAAGAAGCTGGTGCTGATGTTGAAATGGAATAATATTTTGTGCATATGTTTTAGGGTCAGCCTTTATTGGCTGGCCTTTTTTATTTGAAGAGTTGTACGTAAATCTGTTAAAGCCATAAACTTACCTAGGCTAAAAGAGTTGATAATTTTTCCACAGGCTTCAAAAAACCAGCCATTATTTTGTTGTTGGTTGAAATGTATTCATTAACTTCGCCGTCCGTTTTCGAAACCATACTATTAGCAGTTAATATTCTGATGGCCAATTTTCAATTATTTTTTTAAAAAAATTGATGAAAGTTTGAGGACTTTTATTGTAGATTTTTTTTGTCTATAGTCGATTTATTGTAGTACTAACAACTAAAACCGGGTTAAATCAATATGTCTTCAACAAAAGTGAACACCAGGGTAAATTTCGGTAAAATTAAAACATTAGCTGAAGCCCCTGACCTGCTCGAAGTGCAGATACAATCTTTTAAAGATTTCTTCCAGTTAGAAACAACTCCCGACAAACGAAATAATGAGGGATTATTTAAGGTGTTTAAGGAAAATTTTCCTATCACCGATTCCCGAAATATTTTTGTTTTGGAATTCCTCGATTATTTTATTGATCCGCCGCGCTATACTATTGAAGAATGTATGGAACGTGGATTAACTTATGCGGTTCCTCTCAAGGCAAAACTTCGCCTTAGTTGTAACGATGAGGAACACGTGGACTTTCAAACAATTGTTCAGGACGTATTTCTGGGTAATATACCGTACATGACCCCCCGTGGAACTTTTGTTATTAACGGGGCAGAACGTGTTGTTGTATCTCAGCTTCACCGTTCACCTGGGGTATTTTTTGGTCAATCTGTCCACCCCAACGGTACAAAAATTTATTCAGCTCGTGTTATTCCTTTTAAAGGTGCCTGGATGGAATTTGCAACAGACATCAACAATGTGATGTATGCATATATCGACCGGAAGAAAAAATTTCCTGTAACAACTTTGTTACGTTCCATTGGGTACGAAACTGATAAAGATATCCTGGAACTTTTTGGAATGGCTGATGAAGTTAAGGGAGATAAGAAAGCACTTCAAAAATATGTGGGGCGTCGCCTCGCTGCACGTGTTTTAAGAAGTTGGGTTGAAGATTTTGTAGATGAAGATACTGGTGAAGTGGTGAGCATCGAAAGAAATGAAATTGTACTCGAGCGTGATTCAATCCTTGATGACGAAGCCATTGAAATGGTTGTCGACATGGGTGTTGAAAGTGTATTCATCCAGAAAGATGATGTGGGAGGCGATTTTGCCATTATCTATAACACCTTAAATAAGGATACCTCTAATAGCGAACTTGAAGCAGTTCAGCATATTTATCGGCAATTGCGCGGAGCAGACGCTCCCGATAATGAAACAGCCCGTGGTATTATTGATAAATTATTTTTCAGTGATAAGCGCTATGATTTAGGTGAAGTAGGTAGATATAAGATCAACCGAAAACTGAATATCGAAGCACCACTAGATCAGAAAACATTAACGAAGGAAGACATTATTGAAATCATTAAATACCTCGTTCGTTTAACTAATGCTAAAGCGGAGATTGATGACATCGATCACCTGAGCAATCGTCGGGTACGTACTGTTGGTGAACAGTTATACGCTCAATTTGGTGTGGGCCTTGCACGTATGGCGCGTACCATCCGCGAACGAATGAACGTGCGCGATAATGAAGTGTTTACTCCGGTCGACCTGATCAATGCGAGAACATTATCTTCTGTAATTAATTCTTTTTTTGGTACTTCTCAGCTTTCACAGTTTCTTGATCAAACCAATCCTCTTTCGGAAATAACACACAAGCGTCGTATTTCTGCATTAGGGCCTGGTGGTTTAAGTCGTGAAAGAGCCGGATTCGAAGTTCGTGACGTACACTACTCACACTATGGTCGTTTGTGTACAATAGAAACACCAGAAGGACCGAACATTGGGTTGATTTCTACCCTTTGCGTACATGCGAAGATTAACGAAATGGGTTTTATCGAAACTCCTTATCATAAAGCCGTTAATGGAAAAGTAGATCTTAAGAAATTGACTTTTTTAAGTGCCGAAGAAGAAGATACTGCCCGCATTGCACAGGCGAGTGCTCAATTAAATGAAAAAGGTGAGTTTATACAGGATAAAATAGAATCCAGGCAAACAGGTGACTTCCCTATTCTTGAAAAGCATGAAGTTGAATATATGGATGTGGCACCAAACCAAATTGTAGGTTTAAGTGCTTCACTAATTCCGTTTCTTGAACATGATGATGCCAACCGGGCGTTGATGGGATCGAACATGCAACGTCAGGCAGTTCCTTTGATTCGTCCGGAAGTGCCGGTAGTAGGAACCGGACTTGAGGCAAAAGCAGCTAGGGATGCCCGTGTTCAAATTTTATCTGAAGGAGAAGGGATTATTGAATACGTTGATGGTAGTGAAATTCATGTTCGCTATGATCGTACAGAAGCAGACAGGCTTGTAAGTTTCGAAGAAGATTTAAGAATTTACCGTCTTACAAAATTTATTAAAACCAATCAGGAAACTTCTATTAACCAGAAGCCCGCTGTTACAAAGGGGCAACGCGTTACTAAAGGAGACTTTCTTACAGAAGGTTATGCAGTTCAAGGTGGTGAGCTTGCGCTGGGTCGTAATCTTAAAGTTGCGTTCATGCCTTGGAAAGGTTATAATTTTGAAGACGCCATAGTAATTAATGAAAAAGTTGTTCGTGAAGATTTGTTTACTTCTATTCATATTTCAGAATACGAATTGGAAGTTCGGGATACGAAGTTGGGCGAAGAAGAACTAACACCAGATATTCCGAATGTGAGTGAAGAAGCGACTAAAGATTTAGATGAGAACGGTATTATTCGTATGGGTGCATCAATAAAGGAAGGTGATATCTTAATTGGAAAAATAACTCCTAAAGGAGAAAGTGATCCAACCCCGGAAGAAAAATTATTGCGTGCCATCTTTGGTGATAAAGCAGGTGATGCAAAAGATGCTTCCTTAAAAGCACCTAACGGAGTTGAAGGAGTTGTTATTGGAAAAAAATTATTTCAGCGGGCTAAAAAAGATAAAAACGCAAAAATTCGTGAAAAGGCTTCTCTCGAAAAATTAGAGAAAATTCATGAAAAGAATGAAGAAGACCTGAAGGAATTGTTGTTGAATAAACTTCAAATGTTATTGCGTGAAAAATCTTCTACCGGAGTAAATAATAATTTTGGTGAAGTTCAGATTGGAAAAGGAGCAAAGTTTAATGCAAAAAATTTGGCTGGTATCGATTACCTAAATGTAAATCCGTTGGGATGGACCGGAGAAGCGAAAATAGACGACCAAATCAATACGCTCTTACATAACTACAGTATTAAGTTCAATGAAGAGTTGGGAAGATATAAAAGAGAGAAATTCAATATTTCAATTGGTGATGAATTACCTGCAGGAGTGTTGAAGTTAGCCAAAGTATATCTTGCCGTGAAAAGGAAATTAAAGGTTGGCGATAAAATGGCTGGTCGCCACGGTAATAAAGGTATCGTTGCAAAAATTGTTCGTGCAGAAGATATGCCTTTCCTGGAAGATGGAACACCTGTTGATATTGTATTGAATCCATTGGGTGTGCCAAGCCGTATGAACCTTGGCCAGATATATGAAACAGTTTTAGGATGGGCAGGTACTAAATTGGGTGTAAGATTCGCTACGCCGATATTTGATGGTGCTACCGTTCAGGAAATTGCTGATCATATTGATAAAGCGGGCTTGCCTAGTTTCGGTCATACATTTTTATATGATGGCGAAACCGGCGAACGATTCCATCAGAAAGCCACCGTTGGAGTAATCTATATGATTAAACTTCATCACATGGTGGATGATAAGATGCACGCACGTTCTATTGGACCTTATAGTTTGATTACACAACAACCATTGGGAGGTAAAGCTCAGTTTGGTGGACAACGATTTGGTGAAATGGAAGTATGGGCATTGGAAGCCTATGGTGCATCAAATATTCTTCAGGAATTATTAACCCTTAAATCGGATGATATTATAGGCCGTGCAAAGACCTATGAAGCAATCGTGAAAGGCGACAATATTCCACGCCCAGGAATTCCAGAATCATTCAACGTGTTGGTACATGAATTGAGAGGATTAGGATTAGATCTGAAATTCGAATAAGCTTATGAGTTATAAGCTACGAGCGAATGACTCAGTTGAAGAAAATACTTTTTTTGATTAACCGCTTTAGGGCTCGTATCCTGAGGCAAACAGTTAAAAGCTAAATAAGATATGGCTATTAAGAAAGACAATCGTCCCCGGGCCACTTTTTCTAAAATCACTATCGGTCTTGCATCTCCAGATTCAATTCTGGAACGTAGTTATGGTGAAGTGTTAAAGCCGGAAACAATTAATTATCGTACCTACAAACCTGAAAGAGATGGATTGTTCTGCGAAAGAATTTTTGGGCCGGTAAAAGATTACGAATGTGCTTGTGGAAAGTATAAGCGTATACGTTATAAAGGCATAGTTTGCGACCGCTGCGGTGTAGAAGTAACAGAGAAAAAAGTTCGTCGCGAACGCATGGGCCATATTAAATTAGTGGTTCCTGTAGTTCATATCTGGTATTTCAAGAGTCTTCCAAATAAAATTGGGTATTTACTTGGAGTAAGTTCCAAGAAATTGGAAACGATTGTTTATTATGAGCGTTTTGTGGTAATTCAGGCTGGCATAAAAGACAATCTGAAAGTGGGTGATTTGCTTACAGAAGAAGAATACCTCGAATTGCTTGACACCCTTCCTAAGGACAATCAATATTTACCAGATGACGACCCACAAAAGTTTATTGCTAAAATGGGTGCCGAAGCTGTACACGATATGCTGCAGCGTATAGATCTGGATTCTTTATCGTTCAGTTTGCGTAATGCCGCTGCCACTGAAACCTCTCAGCAACGTAAAGCCGATGCGTTGAAGCGTTTGAGTGTTGTGGAATCTTTTCGCGAAGCAAATACGAGAATAACAAACCGCCCCGAGTGGATGGTAATGCAATACATTCCTGTTATTCCTCCAGAACTTCGTCCATTAGTTCCGTTGGATGGAGGTCGTTTTGCTTCCTCGGATCTAAATGATTTATATCGTCGCGTGATTATCCGAAATAACCGATTGAAAAGACTTTTAGAAATCAAGGCTCCTGAAGTGATCTTACGGAACGAAAAAAGAATGTTGCAGGAAGCTATTGATAGTTTGTTTGATAATAGCCGTAAATCAAATGCGGTTAAGGCTGAGGGTGGTCGTGCTTTAAAATCACTTAGTGATGTATTGAAGGGAAAGCAGGGACGTTTCCGCCAGAACCTGTTGGGTAAGCGTGTGGATTATTCCGGTCGTTCTGTAATTGTAGTAGGACCTGAACTCAAGTTTCACCAAATGGGTCTTCCTAAAAAAATGGCCCTTGAATTATTCAAACCATTTATTATGAAGCGTCTTGTTGATTT
>JANNEK010000178.1:0-17780 GCA_031378605.1 Chitinophagaceae bacterium
CCTAAAATAATATCAAAATAAATTATTTGGTCTATATAAATCTCCTGCGCTTATCTTCCTTTGCCCATAAAAACAATACGCATCGTATGCAACATGATTTTTAGATCCAGTGCAAGAGAAATATTTTCAATATAAATCAAATCATATTTCATTCGCTCTTTCATTTGCTCAATATCTTCTGCGTATCCATAATTTACCATACCCCAGGAGGTGATACCCGGTTTTACTTTAAGCAAATAATTGTAATACGGAGTAATACATTTTATTTGATCGACATAATAAGCGCGTTCGGGCCTTGGACCAACCAAACTCATATCTCCTTTCAAAATATTCCATAATTGGGGTAATTCATCCAATCGCCATTTACGCATTGTTTTGCCCCATTGGGTAATGCGAGGATCGTTTGTTGAAGAGAGCCTGGGACCATCTGGCTCCGCATTGTTAATCATGGAGCGAAACTTATAGATTAAAAAAATTCTCCCTTTATAACCAATTCTTTCCTGCGAATAAATAATCGGGCCTTTCGACGACATACGAACCCGAATAGCAGTATATAAAAGCAATGGAGATAATACAATCAGTCCAGTGAGTGCAATAACTACATCAATCACCTGCTTAATATTCTGTTGCCAGTCTGGCATTAAACCAGTTTTAATCTCGGAAAGAACAGCACCAAAAACATTAGTTGTTTTAACGGAGCCGGATAATATATCCAGCGTATCGGCAACAATTTTTATTTCAACATCCTGATCACTCAGCCTATTAATAATTGTTTCTATTTTTTCTTTTTCAGTTTTTTCAAGTGCAATTACTACAAGACTAATATTTTTATCTGCTACAATTTTTTCAAGGTTGTTTAAATCGCCAAAAGACGGTAGAAATTTTTGAATGCCGTTCGTAAGGCCATTTACCGCAACAAAACCCGTATAATGAAAACCTGCATTTCTTAAGCCGGTAAAAGTATTTTTATAAATCTTGGTTGCTTCCTCATTTCCTCCTACTAATAAAGTATTAAAACGAACAAGGCTATTATCCAGTTGGCTTTTTACCATCCGTAATAATATCCAACGCGCAATCCAGGTAAGAATAAAATGGGCGGCCAGGAAAATACTGAATGCCTTATAGTAATAGGTGTATTGTCTTTGAGGGTCGTTTATAATAATTAAAAAGAAAACCAGGGTGCATCCAATGATGCTGCTGATAAAGGTTAGCGTAAATTCATTCAGTCTTGATTTGGTATATAGTGAACGATAGGCCCCTATGATGGTATAAAAAATTAACCAGGCCACTGGAATTAATGTAATCCCCCACCAAAAACGATTGTTTAAATAAATTTTTCTTTCGATAGTTATCGCTTCTTCCAACAAATACCGGCGTACAAAGTAAAGAACCAACCACGACAATATAGCGGCGAGGTAATCTGCTACCACATACCAATTGCTGTGAATTCGTTTTGAACTTATCATGTACGTTATCAGGGATTGATACTATTGTTTTTTATTTTTTGCAGAATCTGATGAGCTACATCCATTGCTCGTAGTCCGTCCACTTCACTAACAACAACAGGTATATTCAATACAATAGAGTCTTTAAACTTTTCTAACTCCATTTTTATCGCATTTACTTCCTCAACCTGAGGATTTGCGATGGCAATTGTGCGAATACCATTGGGTGTTTCAAGATCGAATGAAAAAACATCTATATCCTGAGGTGTTTTTAGTTTAATGATTTCTGTTTTTTTGGCAAGAAAATCCATTCCTATATAAGCATCCTTTTGAAACAAGCGCATTTTGCGCATTTTTTTCATTGATATTCTGCTCGAAGTCATATTGGCTACACATCCATTATTAAATTCAATACGCACGTTCGCTATGTCTGGCGTATCTGTCATAACTGCTACACCACTTGCCGAAATTGTTTTTACTTCACTTTTAACAATGCTTAAAATGATATCGATATCATGAATCATTAAATCAAGAATCACGCTTACTTCTGTGCCACGCGGATTGAATTCAGCCAACCGATGTACCTCTATAAACATTGGGTTGAGTGGCACATTCTGAATAGCAAGGAATGCCGGATTAAAGCGTTCAACATGCCCAACCTGGAATTTGATGTTTGATTCTTTTGCAAGCTTTACCAATTCCCTTGCTTCATCCATCGTATTAGCCAAAGGCTTCTCCACAAAAACATGTTTGCTTTTTCTGATAGCAAGTTTGCATAATTCGAAATGAAAATTAGTGGGAGCTACAATATCAACCGCATCAACGGTATCCATAAGGGTAGCCGCATCAATATATCGGGGTAGTTGATATTTTTCACCCACTTCCTTTGCTGCATCGTCGTTCGGATCATAAAATCCAACTATTTCAACACCCTTTATTTCGCGCCAATTGTTGAGATGAAATTTTCCTAAATGACCCACACCAAAAATGCCCACCTTTACCATAGTAAAAATTAAGGGGCAAAGATAAACGGCAACAGAGTGGTCGGTGCGCTTTTTTATTACCAGTAAAAAATGGAATGTGAATAAACTATTTGCATAAAGCAGACTTCTTCAAATAAAATGGAGAAGGGTAATAAATAAAAAGGCAGGAGCCTTCTTTTATTGTATTAATCAAGGGCCGGCAAACTTTTAGTGCAACAGCGGGGCATCCTTCGCTTCGCCCAATATACCCCTGGCTATTGATATAATCCGTATTTACGTAATCGGCGCCGTGGATAACGATAGCGCGTTGAAAAGCATTGCTGTTGAAACCTTTTTCCAAACCTACCAACTTTAAAGAATAACCATTGTTGCCACTGTAGGCTGAACCTGTTACATAAAATCCAAGACTACTTTTTTTTGAATGTGGTTTGTTTGAAAAAGAGTTCGCCCATGCTTCTTCTCCTGAATTGCGCCCATGTGCTACCCATGTATTGAACAGCAACTCATTGTTTTCAAGGTCAATCACAAATAGGCGTCTTTCTGTACTGGATTTACTAAAATCTGCAATAGAAAGAATACTTGTTTGAAGGAGTTTTGAATTTTTCAATTTTTCCATCCCCCTAAGTGCAATTTCAAAAACAGTTCGTGAAAGCCCAATCGCTTCTAATTGCAAACTGTCAAATAATGACTTTTTACGTTCATAAAATGACAAGGGCCCGGCGGTTGTAGTTGGTAAAATGGATGCCGATACCATTATTTCACCAATGGCGGAACGAACAGCAGCTTCAGAAATTAAGGCTTTTGAAAAAAATCGGTTAGGCACTGTAAAAGAATATGCCGATAAAATCGCAACCACTATTAATGCAGCAAGTGAATGAAAGTAATTTTTTTTTCTTTTCAGGTTATTCATAAGCCAAACCAATTTTTCAAATTCAACAGTCGTTGGTTTAGTTTTCTAAACGGGTACGATATCAAAAAAATTGCCCTACTAACTTTTAAGTTTAGGCAGGGCAATGGTGGATTATTTATGGTCTGGAAATATTTTTGAAAATAACGGATCAGGCATTTTCTTCACTAACATAACTGGCCATGTACACATTCTATTCACCTATTGTTAGCATCAAATATTGTTTCAGTGCCGGGCGTTAAAATTAAGGCTTCCAAGTGAATAAATCCTATCAAAAATGTTAATAAGTAGGAAAGAAAAGACAAGTAGTATTCTATTCAACAGGGTTCTTTACTATTTTCATTGATTCTGATCAATGAAAATAAGAATCAGTTTTGCCTCTCTTGTTTTTTAGCAATCTCCAAAGTCATTTCAATTCTGTATTGATTGAAAATAAAAAACGAAGTTTTTATTTTTTACGTTCAAGGCTTTATAGCAGGTGTAGAAATAGAATTCGTTTATCCCGGTATAAAAGTCCATTAAAAATAATTAAGTACAAAATAGAACAAATTGCTGATTCGAAGCCTTCCGGCTAAACTAAATTTGAATAAAGTTATAAAGCTGAGTGTATATTCGTTCTCCTAATTACACAAAACCCTATGTTAGCGGCTGTGCTTGGACACTTTATTTCTTTTTAATAGACTTCAATTGCTTGATATCAGCTAAATCTTTCGGACGTGAATTTGCGGCTTTGTCTTGTAGTAATTCATCAAATCCAATAAATTGCATATCAATTCCTTTTATAGATGTGATTTCTTTTTTCTCGTAAGCTTGCTTGAACTTAGTTGCTCCCTTCAACTTAGGCAGGAAGTCTAGAGTAAATTTATTTAAGTCAAATTTGAAATATGATTTTAGAGGATTCGGTGATTGCTCTTCAAGAAACTCCTTTACATTTTGGCCTAGTTCAGCTAGAGCATTTAAAAGTTTAAAGTAGTTGTCATATGTGGGATTATACCAAATATCAAGATCAAATTTTTCCGTAGGAGCGCCCGTAGAATTTTGAGACCATCTAAAATATCCATGGAAAGCCACTGCTGTACCGCCAACAATTAAATATTGAACACCGTTTTATTAAGAATTTGACAAACTCGGAGTATCTCGTCGATTAAGTTCTTCTCCATTTACTTTTAAGCTTTTTTACTTTTGTCTTACTTAGCAACTGAAGAAATGCCTCCATCTCTGCTTCCGCCATTTTTTTATGATTAGCAGCCTTCTGATCCTTAACAGACGAATTCTGCTTCAAGCTTTTAAAGGTATTATATCTTGTCAATGTTGCCATATTGGCAAAGCTAAAAATTTTTTGCTTACCCTCAAAAATCTTACCCCCGTTGAATCATTTTTTTAAACGAATATCATACTGCCGATCATAATGTCTCATGAAATAAAGAAAGATCGATGTATAAAAGTCATATGTCGAACCAAAAACAATTTTGCAAAATGTCCTTTTACAAAAGAAGTAATTTTATAATGTCGGGGTACGGCTTAAAAAGAATAGATACTAAAATGAATCCTTCGTGGCCTTACTAAAAGTTTGTGTCTAATAGTTATACGCTTGGAATTAATGTCAAAGAAGTATCGCTGCTAACTACTTAATTGATGCATTCGAATTTTGAAATCACCTTCATACTTCCATTTAAAGAAAATTTTTTAAAATAGAAAGTAGAAAACAGGTATTGTATTAAATTGGTTTTTAACCAATAGCATAACCTGCTTTCTACTTTCAAGGTCAACTTTAATTATGTTCAATAGCAAATCCAATCTCCTGGTTGTTTAATGCACCTGCAATTTCATTCAATTGTTTGGCAACTGAAGGTACTTTACTCATTCCGGCAATTACTTTTAATGCATTGGCATATTCCGAAATGCCTTCATGCCTTGCCGTAAACCATGGAATTGGATCGGGATCACCACCACCACCTGGAATAGGGCCTGGCCATGGATGCCAGTAAGGCGGACAAATATCATCACCTTCTTCCCAACCGTTGATCAATCCTTTGGAGGAATATTCCACCATTGATTTTCCTGCTGCTAATAATTTTTTTTGTAACGATTTGTCGGGAAGTGCTTTTGCAATATCCCTGACTACTCCTGCCATAGCATACTCTTTAGTTGCAGCGGAAAAACGTGGACCGTGAGGGAACACGAAGTCTAATGCTTCTGCCGGTAAAATTCCGAACTTAACCAGGAAATTCATCCTGGCTGAAATGTTTCTTGCCATAAAAAAAGGTTTAATGATGAATAAAACAAACAGGAAAGGTCTGTCATAATTGTTTTTTAAAAAATACTACAATCGTAGTACTTATATTGAGTTGTATGGATCCGGTCGAAAATTTCATTTAGAATGTTGGAAGGTATACTAAAACTCATTGGTGGTATTTGAATTCCATTAGTATTCAACCTTTTTAACCTGATTGGTTATAATACATTCGCTTTCTTACCTTTGTCGTATATGAGTGAAGACATAAAAAAAGATGAGAAGAGCTTGAATTTCCTTGAAGAAATTATTGAAAAGGATATTGAGTCGGGTAAACATAAAGCTATTGTTACCCGGTTTCCTCCAGAGCCTAATGGCTATTTACATCTTGGCCACGCCAGCAGCATCTGCCTCAACTTTGGCCTTACGCAAAAATATCCCGGGTATACCAACCTGCGTTTCGATGATACCAATCCGGTTACGGAAGAAACAGAATATGTTGAAAGTATTAAAGAAGATGTTCGATGGTTAGGATTTTCCTGGAAAAACGAATTGTATGCAAGTGATTATTTTGATACGTTGTACGAGTATGCTTATTCGTTAATTAAAAAGGGGTTGGCCTATGTAGATGATAGTACGAGTGAAGAAATGGCAAAAATGAAAGGTAGTCCTACTGAACCCGGGAAGAATAATATTTATCGTGATCGAAGTATTGAAGAAAATTTGAGATTATTTACTTCGATGAAGGAAGGAGTATTTCCGGATGGAACAAGAACTCTTCGTGCAAAAATTGATATGACTCACATTAATATGCTGATGCGAGATCCTATTTTGTATCGCATTAAGCATTCACACCATCATCGAACGGGTAATAAATGGTGTATCTATCCAATGTACGATTTTGCGCATGGACAAAGTGATTCGATTGAAAACGTGACCCATTCAATTTGCACATTGGAGTTTGTGCCTCACCGGGAGTTATACAATTGGTTAATTGAAAAATTAGAGATTTACCCTTCCCGTCAATATGAATTTGCGAGACGTAATATCAATTATACGGTTACCAGTAAAAGGAAATTGCTTCAGCTAGTAAATGAAAATCATGTAACCGGTTGGGATGATCCGAGGATGCCAACCATAAGTGGACTTCGACGCAGGGGATATACTCCGGAGAGCATTCGTGATTTCTGCGAACGAATAGGTATTGCCAAGCGCGAGAATATGATTGATGTTAGTTTGCTCGAATTCTGCATTCGTGAACATTTGAATAAAATTGCCCTTCGTAGAATGGTGGTATTTGACCCGTTGAAAGTAATAATTACCAATTACGAAAAAGAAAGTGAGTTATTATCAACAGAAAACAATCCGGAAGATATTGGTAGTGGTTCACGCGATTTATTATTTGATAAGGAAATTCTGATTGAACGGGATGATTTTATGGAAAATCCTCCTAAAAAATATTTTCGCTTATCTCCTGGAACTAAAGTGCGTTTGAAGAGTGCTTATATCATTCAATGCGATGAGGTAATAAAAGATGGCGCTGGAAAAATTGCAGCCTTGCATTGCAGTTATATCCCTTCCAGTAAAAGTGGTGAAGATGTATCTGGTATAAAAGTTCAGGGTACCTTACATTGGGTAAATGCAAAAGATGCTATAGAGGTGGAGGTGCGTGAATATGACCGGTTGTTTAAGGTTGAAGACCCTACAGACGAAGATGGAGATTTTAAAGAATATATAAATCCAGACAGCCTTAAAATTGTAAAAGGATTTGCCGAACCTTCATTGAAAAACGTAACTGCAACAGATCGTTTTCAGTTTATACGTAAAGGATACTATTGCGTTGATAAGGAAAGTAACGGTAACAACTTAATTTTTAATCGAACGGTAACGTTGAAGGATGCATGGGCCAAGGAACAAAAGAAAAATTAAATTAGAGAAGTTTGCAACTGCCGGAATAAGAATTTTATTGCACCCAGCGGTATTAAAAACAGATTTCTCCATCTCAGACTTTAATAGACCAATTTGTCTTTTATTCGAATCAAATTATTTATTTAAAACCCTTTCTTCTTAGTTGCATCTACCCCGGTAGCATTTGGCTTTAAGCGTGCATAATCAAAAACAATCGTACAAAATGCTTTAACGCCTACATCCAACTGACTATCATCAATAAAAAAATCGGGTGTATGATGCGAAGGAGTATTTTTCGGATCAAGTCCTTTCTTCATTCCTCCAAGGAAAAAAAAGAAGGAAGGAGCTTTTTCTCCAAAATAAGAAAAGTCCTCTGCTCCGGTTGTCCATTCGCTTTCCATTACATTGTCTTTTCCTGCCGCAGATTCCAGTGAGGGAAGCATCATCTTTACGAGATCGGGTGTGTTGAAGGTAACAAGTGTTTTTGTTTCAATAGTTACTTCAACAGTTGCACCAGATGCTTCTGCAATCTTTGTAGCGGTAAGTCTCATTTTTTCATGCACTTCTTTTTGCATCGACTGATCGAGTGTTCTAATGGTGCCTTCCATAAATGCTTCTTCAGGTAAAATATTAGCCCGAACGCCACTGGTGATTTTTCCTACTGTAATTACTACAGGTGCTTTGGTTAAATTCTCTTGCCGGCTTACAATTGTTTGAAGTCCGTTTATGATTTGCGATGAAATTACAATTGGATCAATTCCACTCCATGGTTGGGAACCATGGGCTTGTTTTCCTTTTACTTTTATGGTGAACCAATCGCTGCTCGCCATGGTTGCACCAGGTTTATATCTTATTTTACCCACCTCTGTTTGAGAATTGATATGTATTCCGAAGATGGCATCCACTTTTGGATTGTCCATAACGCCTTCTTTAATCATAAGGGGGGCGCCACCTTCTTCATTGCCCGGGGGACCTTCTTCTGCCGGTTGAAAGATAAATTTGATAGTACCTGGAACATCTTTTTTCATCGAAGCCAATAATTCTGCTGTACCCATTAACATGGCAACATGTGTATCATGGCCACAGGCATGCATAACCGGAACTGTTTGCCCGTTATATTCTGCTGTGGCAACCGATTTATACGGCAGATCAACTCTTTCTTTAACCGGAAGCGCATCCATATCAGCACGCAATGCTACTACCGGGCCGGGTTTTCCTCCTTTTAAAATGGCAACTACGCCGGTTTTTGCTATACCCGTTTGCACTTCCAATCCTAATTTTTTACAATGAGCGGCAATATATTCCATCGTTATAAACTCCCTGTTCCCGAGTTCGGGGTTCTGATGTATATAACGTCTCCACTCAATTACTTTTGGGAGCAGTGATTTAGATTTTTGGTCGATTAATTGCTGAAGAGATACTGGTGTTTGGGCACTTGCAGTAAGAGAAATTATTATAATGCAAATTCCAAAAAATGGTATTGTCCGTTTCATCATGATGTTTTTTTATTAGCTGAAAGTATCGAATATTCTTGAAATTCGATTGAAACCTTCGAGGAGTTACCTGTAGAGTAGACTTAAATTATGCTTACTAAAAAAAAGTTTGGCACTTAATAAGTAATAAGTGTTACGGCTTAGCGTTTTAAACCTACTTTAATCCGAAATTATGAATAAATCCATTGAAACTCCAATAGCCATTACCAACGTTTACATTAATAAGGAGTATGTATTGGCAGTGATATCCTTGCACAATCGGGGGGTATTTATGGTATCCGTTGTTTCGGATGCGGGTGATCTTTTGCATAAAAGATTTGTGCAATTAGAAGTAGGGGAAAACAATCTCCAATTGCCGGTAGGCTTTTTGAAAAAAGGGCAGTATACTTTATCTCTTTTGAAAGGAGAACAAAAAATTAATCAGCTTTTTGTTCATTAATGAGTTATTCGGAATTTTCTTCTTTGAATTGAATATGATTTTTGAAGATTAACAATTATAAAAACAATAGGGCCTCGTGTTTCTGGATGAAATATTTATTTGTATTCACCAAATATCCCTCTTAACTCATCTGCTATTTCTCCAAGTGTTATTTTTTGTTCAACCGCTTCAATAACAGCGGGCATTATGTTTTCTCCATTTATTGCACAGTCATTTAAAACCTGTAAGCATTGATCTACCTTAGCATTATCCCGGTTTCTTTTAAGCGCATTTAGCTTTTCAATTTGAATGGCTTGAATACTATCATCAATTTTAAAACCTGGTATGGGAGTTTCTTCTTTAGCCTGGAATTGATTAACACCCACTATAATTTTTTCGTTGTTTTCAATTTGGCGCTGGTATTCATATGCACTTCGTGCAATTTCCTCCTGTATAAATCCTTGTTCTATGGCGTTTACGCTGCCTCCCATCGCATCAATCTTTTCGATGAGTTGCATAGCTGCTGCTTCAACATCATTCGTAAGCGCTTCAATAAAATAACTGCCTGCAAGGGGATCTACCGTATCTGATACTCCGCTTTCAAACGCAGCAATTTGTTGGGTACGTACTGCAATACGGGCAGCCTCTTCCGTGGGTAAACTCAATGCTTCATCATATCCGTTTGTATGCAAACTTTGAGTACCTCCAAGTATAGCCGCTAATGTTTGTATAGTAACTCTCGAAATATTATTTAAAGGCTGCTGTGCTGTTAGCGTGCTGCCGCCTGTTTGCGTATGAAATCTTAGCATCATAGCCTTTGGATCTGTTGCACCAAGTTCTTTCATAATATGTGCCCACATCCGCCTTGCTGCCCTAAACTTCGCTACTTCTTCAAATAAATTATTATGTGCATTGAAAAAGAAGGAGAGCCTTTTTCCAAATACATTAATATCCATTCCTTTTTCGAGCGCCGCTTTTACATAGGCCTTGCCATTACTAAGCGTAAATGCAATTTCCTGAACGGCTGTGCTTCCTGCCTCACGAATATGATAACCCGAAATGGAGATAGTATTCCATTTTGGCAAATTGATTGCGCACCATTCAAAGATGTCTGTAATAATCCGCATTGATGCTTTAGGCGGATAAATATATGTACCTCTTGCAGCATATTCTTTTAATATATCATTCTGGATGGTGCCCGTAATCTTTTTAAGATCAGCTCCCTGCTGCTTCGCAATTGCTACATAAAATGCAAGTATTATAAAACCTGTTGCATTTATCGTCATGGATGTACTAATATCTTCCAGCTTAATTCCATTAAACAGTGTTTGCATGTCTTCAATACTATCAATGGCTACCCCAACCTTTCCTACTTCTCCTTCTGAAAGCGCATGATCGCTATCGTAACCAATTTGTGTAGGAAGATCGAATGCAACGCTTAAACCCATTACACCCTGACTTAATAAATAATGATACCGTTTATTACTTTCCTCGGCGGTACTAAAGCCAGCGTATTGCCGCATGGTCCATAATTTGCCCCGGTACATATCGGGTTGTACACCTCTTGTAAAAGGAAATTCGCCGGGTTGTTCCGTTTGTAATCTGGCATCTACTGCTAGTAAATCTTGCTTAGTGTAAAGCTGCTTGATTTCAATCCCGCTGTCCGTATATATTCTTTTTTCAGGCATTCAGGTAATTTGTTGTTTATAGTTTGTTGTTCGTTAAGGGTAACAGGTATAACTAAAAGCAAACAGAATTTAATCAAGTCTTTCAGAATTCCGGCAACTATAAAATATAAACGATAAACTTTAAATTATTTCATCAACTTCTTTGCTTCAAAGCTCAATACTTCCGCTACCACACCATGTAAAGACGCTTTTGGCGTATGCATCAGCATTTCCAATATACTTTTATTGAGATCCGTTCCGCTTGCTTCTGCAGGAATAAAAGAAGCCACCTGGTTTATGATTAGTAGATTTTGGTCCTTCAAATTTTGAACTGCCTGCCAAGCTTCTGCGCTCACATAAATTTGCTGAGTTATATTATGATCAAATTCTTGCCGTATAGATTGCGTAAGTAAAGATTGCATTTCTTTTAAACTCACTCCCGGTTGATTGACCCGGTTAATCAGGTTGGGTAAAGAAATTCGATCGGCCAAAAGAATAAGCCGTTCATATGCCTGTAACTGCATAGATGCAGATACAGGTTGTTTTGGTTTATTCATTTCTTTTTGGCCCATCATTTCTTTTGCCTGCTTGCGTTGCTTCCAAAAAAGATAGGCCAGGGTTCCACCTAAAATTGCGGCAATACTTATTTGAATAATTAATTCAGGACCACTGAGTTTCATTTATATGGGTTTAGTAACAAAAGTAACAAATGCCGGCAAAGTACTACACTTTAGAGCTTACTTGATAAAACTTTTACGAGAATTTCCCTTTTCAGTAAGCCCTGGCTTTCATTAAACGGCAATAGTTCTTATTTTTGTATGAAGATAAAAAATGAATATGGAAACAGTACTATCCCTGCCGGTAAGTTTTACTTCGCACGCAGTGGAAGAAATAAATCGGTTAATGAATGAAGATGGTTTTGATAAATCAAACTATCTACGCGTTGGTGTGAAGGGTGGAGGTTGCTCAGGGCTGACCTATGTTTTAGGGTTCGACAAAAAAGAAGAGGCCGATGAGCAATATGAGTATAAGGACTTTCAATTTATCATGAACAAATCTCACGGTATCTATTTAATGGGTATGGAGGTGGATTGGCAGGATGGACTTAATGCAAGAGGTTTTGTTTTTAATAACCCAAATGCGTCCAAAACATGTGGATGCGGAACATCTTTTGCGGTATAAAAGAAAACTCAGTAGATTTTTTTAAATTCTCTCATGTCAGTAACTATCGGCAACATAACATTTTCTTAAACTAAAAAAGCACCTTCTCTTAAATAAGTAAGAAGGTGCTTTTAGTTTTATAAAACGAGGTTATGCTTTTTTCGCTAAAACGTTTTGTTTCTTTTTTGCATCTGTTCCATGCTCAATGAAATCAGCTTCTCCTAATGGTTTCTTTTTTGCAAAATCGACAAGTATCGGAGCTGCTACAAATATGGAAGAATAGGTACCAGTTATAACGCCTATCAACATGGCAAAAGCAAATCCCTTTGTTACTTCGCCACCTACCAGGAATAATATTAGCAAGGTTAGAAAGACCGTTAGGGAAGTCATAATTGTTCTGCTAAGTGTATCGTTTATAGCTTTATTAATAATTTCTCCTTTGCTTGCTCCTTTCATGGTGCGACTATATTCTCGTACGCGGTCGAATACAATTACGGTATCGTTCATCGAGAAACCAATCACCGTTAAGATCGCTGCAATAAAGTGCTGATCAATTTCCAACGGGAACGGCACTACGTCTTTTAAGAAAGAGAATACCGCTAGCGTTACCAATACATCATGCAATAACGCTATTAATGTACCCAGTGAATAACGCCAGTCGCGGAAACGAATAAAAATATAAATTGCGATAATCATTATTGACCAGAAGGTGGCCCATTGTGCGCCAGTTTTCAAATCATCTGATATAGTTGGATCAACTCTTTTAGAACCTTCTACATATTTAGTAGTGGCAAATTCTTCTGCTGTTGCTGTCTCTGGAAGAAACGGTTTCAATCCGGTGAACAAGGTATTTCGTACAGCACCATCAACCGCTAATCCAACCTCATTAATCTTATAGTCAGTGGTAATATCCAATCTGCTATTTGAACCATAGGTTTTAGTAAGTGGCATTTTGCCAAAGGTTTTTTCAAGAGCAACCCGCACTTCATTTTCATTTACCGGCTTATGAAAATTTATGATAAAGCTGCGGCCACCGCTAAACTCTACTCCTTCATTAAAACCATTAAATATCGCTCCAACTCCAAGCAATAGTACCGCAACTGAAATTCCATAGGCAACTTTGCGATATTCAATAAATTTGAATTTTGCATGCTTAAAGATGCGCTTTGAAATCGTTGTAAAATAATTGAAATGCCTGTTTTTGCTTGTCCAGATATCCGTAATAAGTCTTGAAACAAGAATACCACAAAACAACGATAGCACAATTCCGAGCATTTGCGTGGTTGCAAAACCAAGAACGGGTCCTAAACCAAAATAGGCAAGTATAGCTGCAGTCAGGAATGTAGTTACGTGAGCATCAAGTACCGGTGGCAGGGATCTTCGATAACCAAGTTTTATTGCCTCTCCATAATTCAAACCTCGGGCTAATTCTTCTTTAATACGTTCAAAAATAATTACGTTGGTATCAACTGCCATACCTATCGTTAATACCAAACCAGCAATACCGGGTGCGGTTAATGTTGCATGTAATGAACTTAAAACACCAATCGTAAATAATAAGTTTAATACAAGGGCGATATTAGCTACAAGTCCCGCTGTGTTATAGTAAACAAGCATTAAAATGAAAATAACAACAAATGCAATTGCAAAAGATTTGATACCTCCATCTACCGCTTCTGCTCCCAGGGTTGGCCCTACTACCTGTTGCTGAACTATTTTAGCCGGAGCTTCAAGTTTACCGGATTCTAATATATTGGCGAGGTCATTGGCTTCTTCTACAATTAAGGATTGTTGTTTGCCAGTACCCCTGCCCATGGAAATCTGAGAGTTTCCTCCTTCAATTTTATTGGTAACATTTGGGGCAGAATAAACAATTTCATCAAGTACGATAGCAATTGGCTTATTAACATTTCTGCCGGTCATATCGGCCCATTTTTTACCACCACTATTACTCATACTCATACTAACGGTAACATTTCCCAATTGGTCATAATCCTGCGATGCTCGTTCAATTACACTTCCTTCCAATTCTGCATTGTCGCGGCCAGGAATTGTTTTGATGAGGTAGAGGTCTAAAACTTCTATTAAAGTTCCTTTGTCATCTCTTCTTCGTTTACCGTATAAAAATTTACCATTGGAAGGAAAACTGCTTTTAACGGTGGGTATGCTTAAGTATTTGTTAAGGTCGGCGGTGTCTTTTATCAATACTCTGCCAATAATAGCAGGATACTTAATAGATCCATCTTCATCCTTATAAGTTTGGATGGAGCCCGGATTCATCAGCCGGACTAAAGGCTGTTTGCGGTTAGCCATTACAGTTGAGTCTGCTGATTTTTTTAATAAATCTGCCTGAGCAATACTTAAAGAATCTTTTCGTGCTCTCAGGCTATCAATGATTGCAATGGTTGCGGAATCAATACTAACTGGTTTGTTTCCATTTAAGTATGTATCAAGCGCTTTATCGGCATTTTCAACGCTGGTAGCAATGGAAGGGGTTTCGTAAGTATAAACTTCCCAAAATTGCAGGTTGGCGGTTGATTGTAAATAATTTCGAACTCGTTCAGGGTCGGTAGCGCCAGCAAGTTCAACGGTGATGATTCCTTTGTTTTCATCCAGGTTAATATTGGGTTGTGCAACGCCAAATTTGTCGATGCGGTTACGCAAAATCTGGAAAGTTTGCTTCATAGCTCCTACAGCTTCTTTTTTAATATAAGCAACAACTTCTCCGTCGCTTGCATTTACCCCTAATTTATTTCTACTGCTATTGGCGAATTGGGGTGCCAATTTAACACCAGGGTTAACCGAATTAAATGCTTGCGCAAAAAGTTCAATGAAGTTTTTATCACTGGTGAGTTTCAATCGTTGCGCTTCGCCGATAGCTTTTAATAACTGAATATCTTTGGCATTATTAGCGAGTCCTTTTATCAACCCATCTAACGACACATCCATCGTTACGTTGATGCCTCCCTGTAAGTCGAGCCCCAAAAGCAATTCACTCTCTTTTGCTTTTTGATAAGACTGTCCCCACCAGGTGATTGATTTATCTTTAGATACACTCAAAAAGCTGTCGCGATAATTTGCCTTAAAAATATTTAAGGAATCCTGGAAAAGGGCCTGGGCTTCTTTATTGCCGCTATATTTTTGGGCGGCGCTAGGATAAGTACGTTTGATGTATTGCGCAGCTTTTCCTTCAACTTCTTTCTCATATTTGTTTACAAACCATGTGAAAGAAAGCTGATAAAGCGAAATACCAATCAGTAGTACAGTGAAAATGGTAACCAATGCTCTCATTGCGTTGAGTTTATTTTTTTAAGGTTGGCAAAGATAGGGTTTTCAGCCTATTTCTGAAACTCAAAAATCCATTGAAAATTAGCTATTTAAGTGAAAAAGGGGAAAAGAAAATAATTGAGTGAAAATGAGATTTCAATTTCGGCAAAAGTGATAAAATTACTTATTCAAAGAGAATACGAGCAGTTTGATAGAAGAGGCGATTTTGTAAATTTTTTGATTGTTCCGAAAAACCCTGCAGCCCGAAGAGGCCCGCTGCATTTCCTTTATTTATGGCAATTTCAAGGTAGTTGGCAGAATTAAAGAGCGCTAATTTTTCTCCCTCAGGAACATCGGCATAGGTATCACTGATTTTTTCGATGATTTCATCTCTTTTGAAAACAATCTGAAAGTTGCGCCCTTGCCGTTGTTTTTCAAATTGTTCGCGGGTAATGTTGATAATAATGTTTTCAAAATTATCGATAAAAATAATCTGCCCCTCCATCCAATTATCACTCAATAAAGGTTGCAAATGATTTTTTTCCAATATGGAGATATCGGGTGAGCCAATTTGCTGCAAAGGCATTCCTGATTGGAGCTGCTGTATTGCCTTTCCCATAATGCTAACACAGTAAAGAGTGTTAATAGTGGTGTTTTTTTCAAAAGCTAATGCAATCACCATCTCTGGCTTATCTTCCAAAATCATTGTTAGTAAACCGTTGTCGGCACACAAAAAATATTGCTCTTTGTGGTATGCCATTAATAAATGTGTTGGTTTTTTATCAAAAAGATTTACCAATATGAGGTGATAAGTAAACGGAGGAAAATTGCGAAAAGCATTTCTACAAACATAAGCGGCTTGAGGATAATTAAAAGGGGCAATGCTGTGCGAAATATCAACTACCGTAAAAGATGGATTGATTTGTAACAATTGACCCTTTATGGCTCCGGGAAGATAATCCTGCAGTCCAATATCCGATGTAAGGGTTAATAAGGGCATACAAAGAAAAAATGAAAATTAGAATTAGGAATTTAGGTGAATTTATAGCTTCTCTGGAATATTACTTAACCAGTTTGCCTTTGCTAAAAAAATAATTATAGATTAATTTATCAGCTATCCCCGGAAAAAAACGACTAAAAAAAATAGTACGTTTACCGGTGAAAGTCATGATGATATTTCTTTTATTCTTTTCAATAGAAGATAAGCTAATAGTGGCGCATTCGTCAGGCGTCATTAATGTTTCTTCATCCATTGGCGATTCACCAAGTGATTTACCTTCCTTATCCAGGGCTGCTGTGCGGATTCCTGTTGTTGTAAAGCCCGGGCAGATCCACATTACATGAACCTTTTTATCGATCATTTCTACCCGAAGTGATTCCAGCCATCCCTGAAGTGCAAATTTAGAAGCCGAATAAGCGCTTCTACCTGGCAGTCCCCGATATCCGGCCACCGATGAAATTCCAACGATGATTCCTTTATTTTCAATGATTGATTGTAAAGCATATTTTGTACAGCATACAGCTCCCCAAAAATTAACATCCATAATTTTTTTTAGGACATCGAGATTTGATTCTTCAAAAAGACCGCGCATGCTGATGCCTGCGTTGTTAATAAGTATATCAATTTTTCCAAAAGCATTAATAGTTGATTCAATAAACCTTTTGCAATCATGTTCATTGCTTACATCGCAGGTGATGGTATGTAAAGGTGCATTGGTATATTTGAGCTGAAGGCTATATAGTTTATCATGATTACGACCACAGGTAGCTACTTTAGCTCCTTTTGAAAGTAAAGATTCAACAATTGCTTTCCCAATACCATCGCTTCCGCCGGAAATAGCTACAACTTTATTAGAGAAGTATGACATAAATAAAAATTCTAAACACAAAAATAGCAGTCCCAAAGTTTATATTCTATTGATATTCACATTTGGTAGTATAAATATTTTTATAAAAATTTGGTACCATACCTTTTTGGCTTATTTTCGCACTCCCAAAAATAAAAGGGATGATTCCGTAGCTCAGTTGGTAGAGCAATACACTTTTAATGTATGGGTCCTGGGTTCGAGTCCCAGCGGGATCACAAACGCTTATCCACGCTAAAGAAACTGCGTGGTTTTTTTATGCCATATACTTACATACTTTTTTCTGCGAAATTGAATAAATATTATATTGGAGCCTGTATTAATTTAGAACGTCGGTTCTATGAACATACTATTGGCCATTCCAAATTCACCCGTGCGGGCATTCCCTGGGAATTAAAATATAAAGAAGAGTATCCGACTTTGCAGGAAGCCA
>JANNEK010000070.1:0-2660 GCA_031378605.1 Chitinophagaceae bacterium
TTAAAAAAGAAGATACGATTGTAACCAATGCCCGCCATTTTCATGCCCTTCAGAAAGTTGCACATGCGCTGTCGGATATAAAAAATGGATTAGAAAATAAGATACCCGCTGATTTGCTTGCCCTTGATATTCGAAGCTGTCTGCATTATTTGGGAGAAATAACTGGTGAAATAACCAATGAAGATCAGTTGGATTATATTTTTAGTAAGTTTTGTATCGGGAAATAGGTATGATTTTTTCTAAAAACTTATTGTTAGAAGCCTATATAGCTTTCCTTAATTTTATTTAAGGGCTGTATTTCTACATTTATTTTCATTGTTGTCCGACCAAATAAATTAAATGCTTCATTTGCAAGTGTCACCTCACCCCTACCCCTCTCCTAAAAGAGAGGGGGCTAGAACCCGCTCTGCAAAAGGCTTTTAATAATTATCATGATGATTTTAGTCGGACAACAATTTATTTTAAAAGAATTGCTATCAATAGTAGCTAATCACAAAAAAATTTATTTCGCATCTTCATTTGAATAATAAAATATTGGCTAGCGATTTCCTTTTATTGGCCCCCAAAAATATTTCATACTTTAATTACGAACAGATAAAATACAAAGGAACATTTTGGATTTTTTTACTGATTTGCCAAACGAAAATCCATTAAAACTTTTAAAGGATTGAAACTCCATTTAAATCCGTTGTCAGTACTTCGCTCATATAATCAAAATAAGGCCGTAGGTTTTTGAAAGTTTGACTGAGTTCTTTATGAAAACCCGGAGCCAGCACTTCCTTGTTGCTAAATATTCTTTCAAAATAAAACTGCTTATGCTTCAGTAGTTCAATGGCAGGATTGTCTTTTGAAAATCCTTTTGGAGCAGTTGCTATTTTTTCCCCTTTCAGTTTGCCAAATGTGTTTGTAATTTTATTGTTTGACAATAATTTTCTCCAATCAGAAAAATTCAGATCAATGTCCTTCCGGATGCGCAATAAATCCATCGGTTCGGGACTAAAAAAACCTCCGGCAACAAATGAAGCTCCCGGCTGAATCTGAAAATAATAACCACCTCTTAGTTTTTTGGTGGCTCTTTTAAAACTTCCGGCCCAATAGATTTTATAAGGCGTTTTATCTTTTGAGAACCGGGTGTCCCTGTAAATGCGGAATAAGGAATCTTTACCTGAGAGGTTTTCTATATTGTCATGTTTTCTCATTCGACTTAACAAAGCATCTGTAAAGGCTATCATGTGTTGATGCGCCACGAGGTACTGGTCTTTATTTTTCTGAAACCAGTCCCGGTTATTATTTTTAGTTAATGCGTTTAAAAAATCAAATGTTGATTTTAACAACAAACTATTACTCATAAGCCTTGTAAATGGTAATACTAAGGTATTCTCAATGAATTATAATAGCAAGAGGAGAATATCCACTCGTAAAGTAAGCACGATAGTAGCTTTGTTATTTAACTATTTTATTGAATGTAAGCCAATGGAGTTTCCCTCCGGGTCGGTGAAAAAAGCCATGAACCCGTTGGGGCCAAGGGAAGTTTTAGGCATGGTGATTTTTCCCCCGGCTGCTTCCACTTTAGAAAGTGCAACAGATAAATCAGGATTACTGTTCAAATAAACTTTCGCACCGTCGGCTGATGGTTTGTGCATGGGGCTTTGGGTTAGACTTCCATTTGCTTTGCCATTGCCAGTTTCCCATGGAAAGAAGGCTGATTTCATTCCCATCATTTCCATTTCATTCATCTGAATGTCAAATATGGTTTGATAGAATTTTTTGGCTCTGGAAATATCCGTTACGGATATTTCAAACCAGTTGAGTGAGTTTTCTTTGTTTGTCATGTTATAATTTTTGTTGGGTTAAGGTAAGACTATTTTCTATATCCTTCACTCCCAACTGCCTCGCCATTTCCGGTTTGACAAAACTGCCGCAGACTTTCCATATATCTTCCCCAACTGAAATTGCAGGATGTGTATTCCCAGGTAACAGATTCGTTAGGTTTTATTTCTTTTACGTTCATATCCGGCCCGCCAAAATCACCAAATCGGAATTCAATAACACCGCCTGCATTACAATCACCACTTACTTTATTTGTCCACCAACCTGAAAGTCCTTCAATAGTAGCTAGTGCTTCAAATACTTTTTCTTTTGAAGTATTGATATGGAACAAATGTTTTATTGATGCCATATTATTCGTTTTAAAAATAGGGAGTAGTTAATAAATTCACCTCTCCCGATAGACTCCCCACTTTAATTATAATTCATTGCCTCTTTTGTGAAATATTTTCCGGGTAAGCAATCGGCCAATGTTATTAAAAGGTGGTACATTTAAGAAGGTATCCATGAAGCGTAACATTTTAAAATAAGTATGAGAAAGAAGTTAAGTATTGTAGTAATAATAAGCATTCTTTGCTTAAGCGCCACTGCTCAACTGCAACTATTTGTTTCGGTACAAGGAAACGACAATGCAAAAGGAACGTTGGCTCATCCTTTGTTAACGGTGAACGAAGCCATTGTTATTGCACAAAAATCAACCGCAAAGAAAATTACGATCTTTCTACGAAAAGGCACCTATTATCCCGACACTACGATTGTACTGGAATCAGAAAAAATAAAGAATAAAATAATTCAGATTAGTGCTTATAAAAAAGAATTAGTTACAATAAGTG
>JANNEK010000071.1:0-3818 GCA_031378605.1 Chitinophagaceae bacterium
ACTTTTAAAGTGTGCAGGAAAAGTACCTTATTTGGTTCGCGGAATGCTTATCCACTTTAACCACGATTGATACGCTGGTCTTTCGATTCCCGATTCAGATTTAAGACCCGTGTCTTCCCAAAATGAAAAAATATCCTGGTATAGCCCCAGTGTTCTTAAGGTTGCATTGCCTGCATCATAATCTTTGTTGCAAAACCATATTAAAAATTTAGCTTGATATTTATTACATAATTGGCAAATCATTTCTAAATAATCTTTTTGCCAGTTTTCATTTCCCTGTTTATTGAGACTATAGGACGGAAGTATTAAATTTTCGGCTATATATCCGGTTTCTGCAAAAGCCATGGGTTTATTGGGAGCCAGGTTAATAAATTTTTCAAAATAATTGGCAGGAAATAATTTTGGATCTGTATTGCCATTTGCAGAAGAACTAACGGTTATGTAGGGATAGGCACTCAATCCGATAAAATCTGTAAAAGGCAATAATTGTACTGCATTTGAGTAGCCTTCTGAAGATTCATCTACTATAAAACTTATAAAGAACGGAATAGAAGGATATTTCGATTTTAGTTGCGGATAAACGTTGCTTAAAAAATCTTTATATAAATTAAAGGATGATGGATTCCAAAGTAATACATTACTTTCTACCCCATAATTTACATACGTGGGCTGAAACTGATCAATAAGAAAACTTATATAACTTACATAAACAGCGATGATTTTAGGATCATTAACAGGCAATTGCCGCCAATAGTTTTTGATGCTGTCAGCAATCCTGGATTCGAGGTGATAATCGGCTTTTTCTTTTCGTGTAAGATTTAATGCGGAAACGCTTAGAAAAATTTTCTTTCCGTTAGCAGTTTTCGATTTTCTTCTTTGCACATCCTCCTGCAAAGCAACAGGCATTTCGATTTGCTTAAAAATTTCTTCATAAGGTATACCATCATCAAAATGATGTGATACAATATCGCAGTGGTTATTGATAAAGTTATAAGCATTGTTAATTTCATCGATGGTAAAATCTGCTGGCCAGGGAGTAACACCCATATAAAAGGATCGGGTTTCATTAACTGCCGCCTTTTTATTGCATGAGCACATCACCAAAAAGGAAAAAAGTAAGATTAATACGCGCATACTATTCGATCAAAGGTTTATTGTAAACGCTTGTTTGACGCTGGGATTGTGCTATTGGTTACGGGTTTGTAATCTCAATTCCAAGGCTACTTTTGTATACGAAAAACCAGTAAAAAAGCGTTTACATTGGCAGCCAATAAATTTTTAATCAAACCAAATCTTATGAATTACAACATTTTGAAATTCAGTCTTAAAATTTTTATTTTTTCATTGGTAGTTACTGTTGCCTCCTGTAAAAAGAATGCGTCAGATAAAAAGGATAATTCAACAGAAGCCGCCGAAAACAATGCTTTTGCCGAAGCCACGTTTAATGACGTTACAACGCTTGTAGATCAGGCAGGTATTTATTCCAATATAACGTTTGGTGCAGGAAGAGGAGAGTTGCGTGATGGACAAATTGAAACCATGGGAACAACAGGATCTGCCTGTGCTACCTTAACGATCGATACAGTGTCTACCCCACATTCTATTACAATTGATTTTGGAACTACAAATTGTGTTTGCCTCGATGAAAGAACCAGAAGAGGTAAAATTATTGCCACTTTTACCGGCAGATATCGTGAAACTGGAACTGTTATCAATATTACTTTAGAAAATTATTATGTGAACGATAATAAAATTTCTGCCACAAAACGAATTACCAATCAGGGAAATAATCAGGCTGGAAACCAGGTATATAAGGTTGAAGTAACCGGTGAGATCATAAAAGCTAATAACGGAGGTACTATCACCTGGAACAGTACGCGCTACCGCGAATGGAAAGCCGGAGCAAATACTCCTTTGAATATACTGGATGATGTATATGCGATAACTGGTGATGCTTCAGGAACAAATGCAAATGGAAGTAGTTATACTATTTCAATAACGCAGGAATTGATTCGTAAAATGAATTGCCGCTGGTTTGAAAGTGGAAAACTGGAATTAACCCAAACCGGGTTGCCAAAAATTAATCTCGACTATGGCACTACTGGTTGCGATGCCAATGCCACTGTTAGCATATTGGGTGTTAATTACCCGGTAGAATTAAAATAATTTTTTTGTACTATTAAATAAGCCTGCACGCTTGCGGGCTTATTTTTTTAATTCAGCATTCTATTTAATCACGATTATTTTTTTCTGGGAGGTATGTGCGCTAAAATAGCCTAGTACATTATTATCAAGGTTTGATTCCGGATTAGCTGGCACTGTATTGTTGAATTGCAAATCTTCCAATCCTCGTAAATATCGGTAAATCTTTTTATTGATGCATTGCATTTCAACTTCCACCGTATCACCTGTTTTGAGCTTTAATTCCTCATCAATCATTTCATAAGTTATAGTTCCACCATCCTGAAACTGATCATTCAATAAAAAAATGGTTGTGCTTCTTTTACCATTCACTGTTTCAATAAACTGATAGTTATTCTCAATTGCTTTTGGGTCGTCGAATGCAGCACTTACAAATAGTACAGGCTTGGTGATTATAATTTTATCCTGTAGAAGTGTATCTAAATTAATTGGGTTGGGGATAGTAGCCGAAGCGGTATATTTTTTTCCTTCAAGGTTTACCGTTAGTTGATAGGTTCTTCCCACAATACCAATAAGCGAAGCATTACGATAAGTACCCTCAGAATTTTCTGTCAAGGTATAATTGTTCCCATCATTATCGCTTATTGTTACAATAGCTCCACGAATGGTGGGAAAACTACTACTATTGCTGAAGGGGACAGATTTTGTGATTTTTACTGTGGCAGGATTTCCACTGTTGTCTATAATTCCCTCAATAACTATTTTTGCATCCGCACTTTTTAAGTCTACATTGATTATTTTTTCGCAAGAACAGAAAAGTGAAATGATCAGGATAGCTAAAATTTTTAAATTATTTTTCATGTTGAGATTGGTATTTAGAATTTGAAATTCCAGCTTACGCTTGGAATAATTGAAAATAATGCTGTACGTAGCGCCTCTGTTTTTGTTGGATCGTTTTTATTATCTCTGAAAGTTATCGTAAAGGCATTTTGTCTTGCATAAGCATTGTATAATCCAAACGTCCAGTTACTTTGTAATTTTTTTGATTTGTTTCGTTTTCCTTCCAGAGTTGCTGCTACATCCATGCGATGATAAGCCGGCATACGATATCCATTTCTTTCCGTGTACAGAAGAACGGTTTGTCCGTTCGACTGATATTTTCCACTTGGAAAGGTTACCGCATTGCCCGTATTATATACCCAGGTGGCAGAAAAACTCCAGCGGTTATTCAAGGTATACATTGCTACTATTGAAACATCATGGGTTCTGTCTTGCCTTGCCGGGAAATAATTTCCATTATCTATTTCAGTAAATTTTTTTTCCACTTTGCTGATTGTATAACCAATCCATCCTGTAAATTTCCCATTTTTTTTCTTAACTAATAACTCTAATCCATATGCTCTTCCTGTTCCATACAATAATTCACTCTCTATATTATCATTGCCGAAAGTTTCCGCTGCGTTGCGATAGTCGATTTGATTTTGCATTGTTTTATAATAGGCTTCTGTAGAAAATTCATACATTCCCTCTTTGTAATTTTTATAAAATCCAAGGGCAAATTGATCTGATATTTCTGGTTTAATATTATTGGTACTTGCTAACCACAAATCCGTAGGAGAGGAGGACGTAGCATTTGTTAATAAATGGAGGTTCTGTACATTTCTGTTGTAAGAAGC
>JANNEK010000276.1:0-2713 GCA_031378605.1 Chitinophagaceae bacterium
GACGCATCAAGGGTATACTAACGAATAATGGCAAATGATTTTTTTGGAGAAAATTATTTTTTGTAACCATTGTTGATAGCATCTAACATAATTTAAAACTAGTTATGCCCGGTCATTACATAAAATGAAGAAAGGAGCGGCCAAGTGCTCCTTTCTCTGCTTTCTCGATCTGTATGTTAAGGGGTCGTTATGCTTTTTCTAATTGTATATTTAAAAGAGTAGCTCCTGTATTATCAAGAACATTTATTTTATATTCTCCACTATGAAGCGAACCTAATTCATTAAGCGTGGTAACATTTGTTCCTTTCAACAGGTACCATCCAAATAATTTGCAAATCCTTCCTTGTCCATTTATCATTTTTACCACAACCTGTTTATTTTGAATGCTCGCTATTTCCAGTGTAATAGATGCTGAAAAAGGATTTGGACGCATTTCCACTTTTGTAAATATTTTTTCAACATTTATTTGATCAAGGGTCATTTCAATCGAATTAATTTGCCTGAGTGTTGCTCTTCCTGATCTTGCCACCATCGTTGGCACTTTCGATGATGTTTCGTTCGTTGATATAATGCCATTCTGTATATCTATTCTTTCAAGCATTCCTTATTCAGATTTCGTACAGTAATACGAATCATATGCCACCAATTATATTGTTGTATACCAGGCACTTAAAAGCCTCGTGCCAGCTTTTCGTTCCTAGAATGGGAAGGATTTTTTCCAAATTTGGAAAGCACAGGTCAGGAAGAACAATTAAAAGGGAGTTGTGAATTATTCAAGAGCAGAAGTCTAACCTATTAAAGGTTAATTAGAAGAAGATATTTATTCGAAATAATTCTACTGCTTAATTTAAGTTCAACTATATATCTGGATGAAACACCGTTCTTGTTTTCAAATAAATAATCAATTAAACTATTAATTCAAGGAAATTCCAAGGCTAATTAGTACTTGATTCCGGTATATTTTGAAATCATAGTACCCGTCTCGTTGTAGTGGTTCACGCGCTGGAATTTTTCGGTTAATGTTCTCAGTCTGTTTTTCAAATCCAATTTTTGCAAACCAATTTAAGTGCTTATCCAGCTCTCTTGAAATCATTACACCAACTGAATAAATGAACCCACCCCGTTCTGTAACTGGAATTTTATAGTAATTGCGAAAATGATATCCTGCAGATCCGTCTAAACCAATTTTAATAAAATTCTCAAACGAAATTAAATGATAGGTTAGTTTAGCTTGAACAGGTATGGAATATAGTATCTCATAATCATAAAACTCTTCGCCAAAACGAAGACTTCCACCAGATTCGACTCCAGCTTTTATTCGTTTGCAAAAACCATAGAGCATTGAAAACCTAATCCTTGCTGAGGGCTTAGCGAATCTTAGGCGATCCGCATAAAAAATCTCAGTTATATTATTTAATCTTACCAGATCAGTTCGGTAGTGATTTGGGCCAACAGAAATTAACATTCCTGCCTCAATTTGGTAAGAAAAACCATCGTTTTGCGAATAACTAAAACGAACAACAAGAAGAGTAATACAAAGAAGTAGTGCTTTGCTCATTATCAAAATATAGCTGATAGTAATGGGATATACATTGCTTCTAATTATTTTTTAGAGACTTACATCCCTTTTAAAGGTATAGTTTTTGTCCGAGCTATAGTATAATAAAATATTTATGGGACGACTAATTATAGAAGGGAAATCTCTTTATTATACTTACGTTTATTCAATCACGTATTGAAATGTATAGCTAGAAATAACATTAGCGCTGTGGGAATTTATTAGAATCGTGCCACTAATTTTAGGTTGATTAATCTCGGTGTGAGCCTGTTTGGAATGGCAAATGTAGTGTTGGAAAAATCTTTGATGAGTAAATAGGAAATGGTATTGTCGCGGTCTATCAGGTTAAATACTTCAAAGGATGCCCAGATATTTTCAAAATTTCTAAATGGACTATGGCTGCGCCGGTTTGCTTTTTCTGAATCTAATAATAATACACTAAATCCTACATCAATACGGATATAGGGTTCAATTACCAATCCGTTTCGATGCTTAACGCTGCCGGGAATATTATAGGGAAGATTACTGCCATACAAAAGGTTAAGAAATACCTTCGAGTTTTTATTGGTTGATAAATAATCCTGCAAAAACATACCGAAACTAATGAAACGATCTGTTGGGCGCCTGAACCATCCACCTTCGGTAAGTGTACTATCAATCGGGTTATTCAACGAATCTAACTTGTAGTTATAGTACGTATCGTTTGTAATATTCTCACGGGTACGCATAATGCCCAGGCTTATCCAGCTTTCTGCGTCCTTCACCAACTCGCCGAACAATCTCGCTTCAATGCCCGTGGCAAAGGCCTTTGCGCTATTCTCTCCAAAATAACGTAATCGAACATTATCAATATCGTATGGAACGATATCCCACATTTTTTTATAATAAACCTCCGTGGTTAACCGAAATGCACGGTTTCCGGTTCTAAAACTATAATCCATGCCTCCTACCACCTGTAAACTTTTCTGTGCCTTAAGATTTCGGTTTACTGTTCCATCATACCGGCGAAGCTCACGGTAAAAAGGCGGTTGTTGATAGATACCAACAGCACCGCGAAAAATAATATCTTTTTTCCAATTGTCGGGTTTCCAGGCAAAGCCCATGCGTGGCGCCAGTAACAATTCCTTGTTCAATGAATTAAAATTAAAACGAAGG
>JANNEK010000323.1:0-4930 GCA_031378605.1 Chitinophagaceae bacterium
TGGCTGTTGGGGCAAAATGCTGCATATTATTTTGACAGTATTGGTAAAAAATATCTCCTTTATTGGCAAAATTTTCTGTCACTAAATACAAAAAAATCTACTATGATTGCAACCGACATCAGTAATAACAACACCTGGATAGTGAATTTTCACCGCCTATAGTTATTAGATAAAAAAAATAAGAAAGTATGGTCATCCGCAAAAAATCCTGAGCAGCACCCCTTGCTTCAAGCAGTTTTTAATGGAGGAAGAGAAAACGAAATAAGGTTTGTGATGATTGACGGACTGCAGAATATATGGGTAACTACCTGGGGCTATTTTTTTTATAAGTACGATTACAAAACAAAAAAAGTAAGTGTGTATTCCTTAAAAACACTAAAAGAAATTGAACAGGGCAGCAAAGTATCTACTGCCGGTTTGGTAATCAGTTGTATGCTGGAAGATGATAATCATACGATATGGATTGGTACAGAGAATGCAGGTTTGCTGCGTTATAACCCCGAAAAGGACAATTTTGATTACTGTATTGCTAAGGAGAACAAAAGCAATGGCATCAGGTACAATTATAAAATAATCGGGCTTTTTCAGGATAAGGAACAGAACATATGGGTAGCAACAGATAATGGTATCAACATTTTTAATCCTTATCGCCAGTATTTTAAATCTATCCGGCATGAAGAGAACAGTGATTTAACCATCTCTAAAAATGAAATTGAAAATTTTATACAAACATCCGGCGGCGATATTTTTATTGGTACATGGGGTGGAGGCATTGCTATTTATGACAACAATTTTCATTTTAAAAAAAATATACTTTTCGATGAATCAATCAACCCAAAAAATCATGTATGGGATTTTGTACAGGTTGATAAAAATTATTTGTGGGCGGGGTGCCAGAAAGGTTATATAATGATTTACAACCTGACGAAAGGTACAATACAAACCCTGCACCCGCCGGAAATGCAAGGCTCTACCATCAGGCGTATGGAAAAAGATAAAAAAGGCAATATTTTATTTGGATTGAACAGCGGAAAAATTGTAAAATGGGACAAGCAACAGCAAAAATTTTTTGCATGGCGTGATAGTTTTAAAATCAGGTATCCTGTCATCAATATTTTTATAGACAAGGCCCAACATTGCTGGGTTAGCACCGAAGAGGGTTTTAAAGAATTTGATATAGAAAAAATGGTTTATGTAAACACCTGGTTGCCTGAAAAAAATAATACAACCAGTATTTCCTCAAAAAAATGCCAAGGCATAGAAGAACTAAATGACAGTACGTTACTTATCGGAACTATTCAAGGTGGGTTAAATTTCTTTAATAAAAGAGCCAAAACATTTTCTAATTTAACTATTGCCGATGGTTTGCCTTCCAATACCATTTACTCCATAAAAAAAGATACTGCCGGTTATATTTGGTTTACAACTGACTATGGTTTGTACAAATTTAACGCAGCCAATAAAAAATTTATTCCATATAGTTTGGAAGCAGGTTTGATAAAATCTTCCTTTAAGGCTAACTATTTCTTTCCCCTGCAGGATGGGCAATGGCTTACATTTACCGGAACAGAAACAATCAGTTTCTTTCCTTACCAAAAGGCATATCCAGATAATCTGAACCCAAAAATTGAAATAACCGGTTTTAGACTTTTTGATAAACCAGTGTTTATTGATTCTTTGCTAAATGAAAATAAACCGGTACGGCTGTCCTACCAAGAGAATTTTTTTACTATAGAATTTGCTACATTAAATTTTTCAGGAGTACAACAAACCAATTATTATTACCGCCTGAATGGTATTGATAAAGACTGGGTAAATAACGGTACAAAACGTTTTGCCAATTACACCGACCTGCAACCGGGTGAATATGTTTTTGATGTAAAAGCAGAACAAGGAGATAGTAACGGCGAAATAACTTCTTTCAAAATAATTATTACTGCACCATTCTGGAAAACATGGTGGTTTATTTCCTTTATTGCTTTTACTATCTTCCTACTCAGTTTTCTTTTTATAAGAGGACGTGAAATGAGTTTTAAATCCATAGCAGAGGAAAAACTCAAAGTACAACAGTTAAGTGCGGGCCAATATAAAAGCAAACTGGAACTGGAACTTATTATTAATTATTTTTCTTCGTCCTTAATTGGTAAAAATACTGAAGAAGATGTTTTATGGGATGTAGCCTATAATCTTATTGGTCGATTGGGTTTTGTAGATTGTATGATTTATTTATGGAATGACGACAAAACCAAAATGATACAGAAAGCTGGTTTTGGCCCCAAAGGATCCATCGAAGAAATTAACAGCCAACCCTTTGATGTGGTGGCAGGGCTGGGCGTAGTAGGTTATGTAATGCAAACCAAAGAATCGGTATTGATACCAGACACGTCCATGGATATACGCTACCGGCCCGATGAAATGACCCGTTTAAGCGAAATAACTGTACCTGTTATTTATAATAATGAACTGGTAGGAATAATCGATTGTGAGCATCCGGACAAAAATTATTTTACCACTCAGCACCTGCAAATATTAAATACCATTGCCACATTGATGGCCAATAAAATAAAATCTATTGAAGCAGAACAATTGCAACAGCAAACAGATATTGAAATATACAGCATGAATGAACAGCTTTTAAAAGCAAAGCTGGAAGCCTTGCGCAGCCAGATGAATCCTCATTTTATTTTCAATTCATTAAATTCTATAGATAACCTGATTCAAACAAATCAAAAAGATAAAGCAACGACCTACCTCGCCCGCTTTGCCAAGCTTATCCGCAATGTACTCGACAGTTCAAAAAACGATACCGTATCTTTTCAAAAAGATTTTGAAACGCTGGAATTGTATCTGCAGATGGAAAAGTTTCGAAGCAACGATAAATTTACCTACGAAATGATTGCAGAAGATGAATTAGTACAGGGTGATTATAAAGTACCACCGCTGATTGTGCAACCATTTGTAGAAAATGCCATTCATCATGGACTACTTAATAAACAAACAGGAGATAGAAAATTAGTGGTCTCTGCCACACTGGAAAATGATTGTATAAAATATACCGTTTCGGATAATGGTGTAGGTAGGGCAAGAGCACAACAATTGAAAGAACTCAATAAACCAGAACAGCAATCTTACGGAATTGATATTACCTCGGAAAGAATTCAGTTATACAATCAAAATGGCGAAAATAAAAACATAACCATTACAGATCTTTTTGAAAATAATCAGCCCTCCGGAACAAGCGTAGAATTGAAAGTAAAGATTTTTGAAAATATTTAACCCTCTGTATGATTAAAGCCATTCTTATAGACGACGAAGAAAACAGCCTGAGTTCTTTAAAAGAAAAATTATTGGCTCATTGTCCGCAGGTAAAAATAATTGCCAGTTGCGATAATGCCGAAAAAGGTATAGACACCATTGATAATCTGCAACCCGATATTGTTTTTTTGGATATTGAAATGCCCGTAATGAATGGGTTTGTAATGTTGCAGCAATTAAGCTATAAAAACTTTGAGTTAATATTTACTGCAGCATACGACCATTATGCCATTAAAGCTATCCGGTACAGTGCATTGGATTATCTGGTAAAACCTATCGAAATAGAAGATTTAAAAATAGCCGTTCATAAAGCCGAAGAAAAACGCAATCGGTCTTTTCCAAATCCACAGATCGAATTGTTAGTAGAGCAACTTATTAATAAAAAGAATTCGTTCAGCCGCCTTGCAATACCCACTACAGAAGGTTTACAATTTTTAAAAGTAGAGGATATTATTTATCTGGAAGCAAGTATCAACTATACTCATATTTTCACCAGTGAAAAGAAGAAATACATTGTAAGTCGCACTTTAAAAGATTTTGAAGACATGCTTCCGAATGAAATTTTTTTACGGATTCATAATTCCTATATCATCAATAAAAACTATACAGAAAAGTATATCCGTGGTGAAGGCGGACAGGTAGTGCTTTCAAACGGTGTGGTGTTAGATGTTGCAAAAAGAAAAAAAAGTGAGTTTTTAAAAGCAATTGGGCATTAAATAAAAGCCGCTGTTCATTTACTTCTTTTATATAATTTTCCAATTGATATTAAAAGGTGTGTGATCGATAGCCATCCTGCCGAAGTATTTTCAATTGTTCAAAAAAATTCATTTGGCATCCTAATTCATAGCGAATCTGCAAATTTCTTTTCTATGTAAGATCTTTTATATATCATTTGCCAAACGTACCTTTGATCGATGGAAAAGTTTTTAAAAGACCTGTTCACGAACCAATCGTATGATGCGTCGAATTTCTTTTTGATTGCGGGCCCTTGTGTAATAGAAAGTGAAGAACTGGTAATGGAAATAGCAGGAAAGGTTTCTATCATATGTAAGAATCTTGGTATCCCTTATATATTTAAAGCATCGTATCGAAAAGCAAACAGAACCAGTGCTTCTTCATTCACCGGGTTAGGAGATGATACCGGGTTAAGCCTTTTGAAAAAAGCAGGAGAAAAATATAAATTACCTGTTACTTCGGATATACATGCGCAGGAGGAAGCATCAATTGCAGCAAAGTATATAGACATCTTACAAATTCCTGCCTTTTTATGCAGACAAACCGATTTATTGGTTGCGGCAGCCGAAACCGGCAAAATTGTGAATGTAAAAAAAGGGCAGTTTCTTAGCGGGCCTGCTATGAAATTTGCTGTGGAGAAAATTAACAATGCCGGCAATACTAAAATCATACTTACTGAACGAGGTACTACTTTCGGTTATCAGGACCTGGTAGTAGACTATAGAAATATTCCCTGGATGCAGGAACACAAAACCCCGGTAGTGATGGATGTAACACATGCATTACAGCAACCCAATCAGCCTTCAGGCATAACCGGCGGTAACCCCCAATTGATTGGTACAATTGCCAAAGCAGCCATCGCAGCGGGGTCTGATGGGAT
>JANNEK010000349.1:0-3096 GCA_031378605.1 Chitinophagaceae bacterium
CAGGCGCTTCTTCTTGTCTTCTTCGTAGTCGGCGAAGTTGCCTTCGAACCATTCGACGTGACTGTCGCCTTCGAAGGCAAGGATGTGCGTTGCCAAGCGGTCGAGGAAGAAGCGGTCATGCGAGATGACCACGGCGCAGCCGGGAAAATCTTCTAACGCGGCTTCAAGTGCGCCCAGTGTTTCGGTGTCGAGGTCGTTGGTCGGCTCGTCGAGCAGCAACAGACACCGAGGTTGAATGCAAATAATTTTCCAAACGTCTTCTCTAACGGCAAGTCCAGAACAGTATTGGATTCAGATCCTTTACTTAACCCGGCGTCACTAAATGCATTAATGGAAAGTGAAGGATGATACGATAACCCAAATTCTGTAGGCATAGTATTTCTGAAATGAACCCGTGCTTCAATGGTTTGAAATTTTTGTTTTAGCTGATCTTTTTTATAATCCAGCGTATCTGGTCTGTATCCATATAAAAAATAATCGTTACTGCTAAAACCTATCCTTCCATTCCATTCAAGATGTTTCGGAGATAGATAGGTTGCAGAAGCGCCAACACTCGACAAACTATTCTTTTGGTACTTCCGGCTTCCTTTTGAACTATAATAATTAGCGAACACATTATAATAAGTACTCTTTCCATCTCCAAAACTAAACCCTGCTTTTATATAAGGTAGATGCACGTTACCAAATCCCACCTTTATATAATTACTGTATTGCCACGCATTAAAGGAATCAATTCGCAAAGCGACTGGCTTTAATTCAGCAGGCTGGTAAGCAAAAAAAAGATTTTGTGAAGGAATGGTATATCCCAATTTTGGCTTACTTGTATCTGAAACCGGTGGAGCGGCATTAAAATTTATTTTGGCCGCTTCTCTTAACACTGGCTTAAAGGTAGACGTGATATCGATACTTTTCTTTTTAGAAGTATCCTGCGCATGAACGAAATGGTTAGCCACCAACAATGAAACGATACTTATAACTATTTTTCCGATTTTTTTCATCTTTAAATTCTATAATGATTATTACTTCTGAATAATATTCAATCCTCACAATATTTAAGATCCATTTACTTTTGTGTTCTTCTTCTCCTCTTCTTCAACCTGTTTCAATTTTTGTTCGGCAATTAATCGAAGGTTTTCGACTTTGGCATTCTCAATCACACTTTGAAAAGTTGCTTTTGCGTTGAAATAATCTTTCTGTTTAAAATAAATATCCCCCAATAACAAATAGGCTTTAGTTACCCATTCTTCATAAGATCCGGATTTATTGATCACTTCAAACGCTGCTTTCTCTGCATCACCTAAACGATTTTGACTAAAAAAGCAATTGGCTATTTCATAGCGCGCCTCTGCAGAATAAGCTGCCTTACTTAAACTTGCTACGTTACGATAATAGGTAATAGCCTCGCTGCATTGATTGCCCGCCTGGTACGAACGTGCTATTGCGAAATTAGCCAATACCTTATCATCTGTTCCAATCCCTTTTTGATTCAGAAGTTCTTTTGCGTTATCTGTTGCATCATTCCATTTCTGTAATTGAAACTGGCTACGTAATAAGCCCCTCATTGCTTCGAGTTTGTTTTCCTGCGATGAAGCAAACTCTTTTAGCCTTGCAAAATATTTTTCCGACTTAACATAATTCTTTAGATCAAAGAAATTTAAGCGTGCTACAATGAGTAAAGATTTTTCACCAAATTTATTAGGAGCTCTGTCGGCCAATACTTCATAGCCACTTGCTGCCTTGGCCCAGTCTTTCTGGTTAAAATAAATTTCACTTTTATAATACAATGCTTCCAGAGAATGTTTTCCCTGGGGGAAGCGTTCCAGATAGTCTTCGTATTTCTTAGCTGCAGAAGGAAAATTCCCATTATTGAATTGAACCTCGGCTTCCTGATATGCCAATTGCTCTTCCTGGGTTGTTGAAATTTCTTTGCCCATACTACGGGCAAAGCTCACGTATTCGGCTGTACGCCCTTCTTCTACATAAATGATTTTTGCATTTTCCAATGCCTCTTCAGCCTCTGGAGAATTTGCAAACTGTTGCAATAAAGAGGCATATTGTTTTAGTGCTTCGGAATTATTATCAAGATTATAATAGGCGATGCCTAACCGTAAAAGCGCCTTAGGCTTAAGTGATGAATTAGGATCACTTGCCACGTTTTTTAAATAAGGAATTGCTTCACGATATTGTTCGTTTGATAAATAACTACCCGCAATTTCAAGATTTGCATCGGGTATTAAACTGCTCGAAGGATATTTACGACTGATACCGCTGAGTAAATTTATTTTTTCTTTAGTACTATTTATTCCTGCAATCATGGCATTTTGAAAGGTTGCATAATCGCTCGACCGCCAGGAATATTCAAGCACTTTGTCGTACATCGCTTTTGCTTTTTTATAATCGCGACTCATGTAATGACAATCGGCAATGCGGATATATACATCCTGCTCCTGGACCGGCGAATTAATGAATGGATTTTTTACCAATTGCTCAAAAAAGCCCAATGCCTGAGTATAATTCTCCTTTTTCAAAAAGCTGTATCCTAAATTATATTTCGCATTGTAAGCACTAACCTCACCACCCGAAGCATTTGATTTTAGATATTCGAAATAATAACGAATAGCATCATCTGTTTTTCCCAGGCGGTAAGCAATTTCTCCTTTCCAAAATTGCACAAAAGGCAATACCGATTCATTGCCAGGAAGCGCTTCAGCTCTTGTTAATAACTCATTGGCAGAAACCAACATTCCATCGTTTATAAATTCAGTAGCTCTTCCATATAAAATACGAGGATATAATTTGCGCGCCAACGGTGAAGGCGATTTTAATCCTTCTAATAAAACAAGTGCGTCTTTATAATTATTTGTATTGGCCAATACATTTACCAATAATTCGCTTGCCTCTGTTGTATAGTCAGAGTTAGGATAAACCTGCATAAATTTTTGCAATTCCGTAAGCGCTACGTCCTGATAACCCAATTCGTAGGAAAGTTTTGCATAATTATACATCGAAACTTCCCGCTGAATAGTGTTACTGCTATTTACTGAACAAAACAAGAATGCGTTTCGGGCGTTACTCTTTTGATTCGTTTTCAAATAG
>JANNEK010000383.1:0-6258 GCA_031378605.1 Chitinophagaceae bacterium
CCGTGCCTTCGTGGCAATTAAAAATTCAATCCTTAAGTATTCAATACTATTATTGCCATGTACAATAAATAATTTATTATCATGTGCTTGTTTTACGCAACGAGAGAAGTACTGACAGAATACTTTTTCAGTGAAATTAATAATGCCACGTAAGCACGAAATTATCTTTCGCGCCTTCGTGGCAATTAAAAATTCAATCCTTAAGTATTCAATACTATTATTGGCATGTACAATAAATAATTTATTATCATGTGCTTGTTTTACGCAACGAGAGAAGTACTGACAAAATACTTTTTCAGTGAAATTACGAATGCCACGCAAGCATGAAATTATCTTCCGTGCCTTCGTGGCAATTAAAAATTCAATCCTTAAGTATTCAATACTATTATTGCCATGTACAATAAATAATTTATTATCATGTGCTTGTTTTACGCAGCGAGCGAAGTACTGACAAAATACTTTTTCAGTGAAATTAAGAATGCCACGAAGGCAGGAAATTATCTTCCGTGGCTTCGTGGCAATTTAAAATTCAATCTTTAAGTATTCAATATTATTTTTGGCGTGTACAATAAATAATTTATTATCATGGCTTGTTTTACGCAACGAGAGAAGTACTGACAAAATACCTTTTTAGTGAAATTAGGAATGCCACGAAAGCACGAAATTATCTTCCGCGGCTTCGTGGCAATTAAAAATTCAATCTTTAAGTATTCAATATTATTTTTGGCATGTGCTTTTTTTACGCACAGAGAAACGCAACAAAATACCTGTTCAGTGAAATTAATAATGCCACGAAAGCACGAAATTATCTTCCGTGCCTTCGTGGCAATTAAGCATTAAAACTATAGTTATCAAAAAGATTTCTTGCTTTCAGTCCCCACCGCTGTTGCTGCCATATCTATCATTGCAGTCAATTCATTCATCAATTTATCATCACTTCCATCAAAACCTACCGCTTTAAAGCGAATAATACCATTCTTATCAATTACAAACTTGGTAGGTATACCGTCTACTTTAAATTGCTCTACTACTTTATTTTCATTATCCATGAGTACATGAAAACTGTATTTATTAGAACTGATAAAATCATTGGCATCTTTTCTTTTGTCTTCACCTCTTTCCCAGGTATTAATAAATACAAATTTTACTGTTGGATCGTCTTTATATTTAGTAACCATTTTTTGCATTCCTGGAAAAGAAGCCTTGCAGGGTCCGCACCAGGTTGCCCAAAAATCTACCACCACTACTTTTCCTTTCAACTCAGTGATATCAATTTTTTTACCATCCATATCGTTCAATGCAAATACAGGCGCTGTTTCACTCAACATAGATTTTTTTAATTCCGCCAGCATCTTCTGGATATTTTCTTTTTGCAGAGCAGTTATATAATCAGCAAAACCTGTTTCACTTCCTTTTTCTTTTATATATACCCGCTGCAAAATATCTTTCATAGCTGCGGTAGATTTGCCATCTTTTACAAACTGCTCAATATCTTTTTTGTATTGTTTAAGGGGTAGTGTTTTTTCTGCCAGCAATGCATAGGTATTATTCTGGTCTGCATCCTTGCCTTTATTAATCGTAATTGCCGACTCTTTCGCAAAAGCAATACCTTTTTTATACTGACCACTTCTATACATTACCATTCCATAAGTATCCGCAAACATACCATACATAAATTCTCTTTGCTTATTCCATTGCTTTGGGGTAAAGTAATCTGGCTTTTTTTCTGTAGGCTTTTGCCATTCAGAACGGATATAATCAACCGCATATTTAGAAAATTCTTCTGCCAGGGGAAGATTTTCACTGGTTTTTTGCATTTCCCAGGCAGTACTGTTATATAAATTCGCCTTGGAGGATTTATTGGTTACTTCCCCGACTATTTTTTTAAAGGCATCCCATTGTTTTTTTGTGGCATATGCACTGGCAATTTGCTGTTTAAAAAAATCTACCGACTGTTTGAGACTTTCCCAATTCTTGTCAGTTTCAATTTTCCTGAGTATAGTAGTTAAAAGTTCTTCTTTTTTGGTAATATCTTTTTCTCCATAAAACTTCTGCGCAGTTTCATTGACTACCCATTTTCCTTCGGGATATTTTTCTTTTTTTAAAGATGTTATCAGTTTGCCCTGCTCGGGTAGCTTAACTATCCTATAAAGATTTTCAAGAGTACCATAGTCTTCTTCTTCTTTTAAACCAGCCTTCAAAACTGATTCAATTTCTTTTTGTATAAGTGGAGGCGCCTGCTCTTTTTTAACAGTAGAAATTAGATAACTATATAAATTTAAATTAACCTTTTTGCTATCCGGGTAAAGAGCAATTTCTTTTTCTATTGCATCCAATGCTTTTTCATTATTTCTTTCTACTCCCACCTGTGCTCCAACATATTGATAAAAACTCGATAAGCTTATATTACTTCCCTTACGAACCTGCCCATTTTCATATAATTGTATCCAATACCCATTATTAAAATTATTATCGAATTTACCATCTGCCGAAAAACCCAGTGCAACAAAATTAGCACCCGTATCTGTTTGAATAGTGGCCGTATATTTATTGGCAAGCTTTGTTAATATTAGATCATCCGCCTTACTGCCCATTGCTCCAAATACATAAACTGCTGCCTCTAACGGCTTTAATGTATTGGCAATATCACCCGCTGGTTGATAGGTTATTGTTATTATATCGCCTGGTTTAGGCTTTTCCGGACTAAACGAAAAATTAGTTTGGGCATTCGTATTTAATACGATAAAAATTAATAAAACAGATAAAAGTTTCCTGGTTAACATGTTTGTAAGATTTACTTAAAGGTAGATAGGATTTTGGATACAAGGCTGGTTTATTTGATAGAAATCCGACAGGAATTTACACTGTGTAATTGAAGTAATAAGAATGGAAAATTGAGTATAAGTGTAAAATAATATAGTTATAATGATGTTTACAGAATATTAAGAATCCACTGTTTCTGTCCCCTAATCAAAAAGAGATACTATCAAAATATAGATTATGTAATAAGCTGTACCAAACATATTAAAATTATTGTTGAGTTAAATTCAACGCGTTTTATTGCTATCGTTTACATTTTTATTCTTCATTCTTTATCCATCCCCACTTTTAGTGAGAATAACTAACAGTTCCGGCGATTGTACAACCTGTTTTTCCGCTGCATTTTTGTGAAGTCAATTTGATCATCCAAAAAAATTATTGATCAACTATCATTAAGCATTAAAATTTATTTATTATGAAACAGGTAAGTTTTTTTTCGATTCTTTTTTCAGCATTACTATTTGTTGGCTGTAAAAAAAGTGATTACAATAACGAAACGCCACCCGCCCCAGTACCATTATCCACTGTAATTAAGATATCAGGCGACAGTGCGGGCATTGTTGGTTCAATAAACCAGTTTCGTGTATTGTTGGGCGATCCGCTGAATACAACTCCTAATCAATCTGCGGGCAGACGAGAAGTAAACTGGGATGCCGTACCTCCCACCTTCACAAACAATGGTAATTTTCCATTCGACTTTTTTAATAGTATCGATCCCGCGGTTGCAAACGGTCGCAAACGTGGCTTGGTACTTACTAATACGGGTACTAGTTTCCGTGTTGACAGTACAGATTTTTCCGAGATCGATCCGTCTTATGCAGCGCAGTTTGATGCCTTCAGTAAAAAAAGATTGTTTGCTTACCTTGGAAACACCGTAACCCAGGTAACATTTAAAGTTCCCGGTACCAGTGTAGATGCTTTTGTAAAAGGCTTTGGTGTAATTTTTTCTGATATCGATGATGCGAACTCTACCTATGTAGAATTTTTTAATGGCAACAATAGCCTGGGTGTATTCAAGGCCCCTGCACGTTCAGCCGCGGGAGGATTTTCTTTCCTTGGTGTTTTATTTCCGAACGAAAGAGTAACAAGAATAAAGATTACTGCGGGCAATGGATTATTGGCTCCGGGCATTAAAGATATTAGTGATGGCGGTACTAAGGACCTGGTTGTAATGGACGATTTCTTTTATGATGAACCTAAATCGGCAAATTAATATAGGGACGGTACAATGTTTTTTCCTGATAGTGAAGAGTCAGGCAGTTTTGGATGGTTTTCGAAGAGTCACCCCCCGCAGAAATCGGGGGGTTTTTTATCCCCGAATTTGGTGATCCTTTTTTAAAGACTTTATAGTGATATTTGAATAAGGTTTGAATTATAACTTAACCTTAAATTATAGCTCATGAAAAAAAATATCGCTTACCTAATAATAGTTGCTTTCATTATTTCTTCCAATGGCTGTACAAAAAAAGTAAATGATGATAATATCATTATTGTTGAAGCAACAGGTGATATCAGCTCAAAGGTTAATGATTTTCGCAGTATACTCGGGTTGCCATTGAATACTTTACCAGGTTCTATAAACGGAAGAAGAGAGATAAACTGGGATGGCGTTCCCTCAGAATTTGTTAACCAATCACTTCCTGTTGATTTTTTTAATCCTACTACAACAGATGCTCCGCAAGCCAGACAAAGAGGCCTTATTTATTCGGCAGTAACGGGAGAATTCAGAGTAAGTAATAATGGTTTTGCAAACGTGAACCAGGGAGCAGCAACAGAGTTTACTACATTTAGTGGCGATAAAGTTTTTGCAAACATCAGCAATAATTTGTGGGACGCGGGTTTTCAGGTGGCCGGCCAAGCTGTAGCAGCTACTGTAAAAGGGTTTGGAATTGTTTTTTCTGATGTGGATTTGGGCAACACTAATTCTCTCGAATTTTTTAATGAAAATAAAAGCCTCGGCGTATATTTTGTTCCTGCTAAAACCACCGGAAGTAATTTCTCTTTTCTTGGAGTTTATTTTAAGAATGAAAGAGTAACCCGTGTTCGTGTTACACACGATGGAAAATTAAGTGATGGTCAAAATGATATTAGTAACGGCGGCACAAAAGACCTGGTGGTAATGGATGATTTTTTATACGACGAGCCAGTTAAGAGATAGATATTACTAAAGAAGGATTAACAAAAAACGTAGATACTTTTTTTCAGGAAAGTGTAAGAGCGATCCGCCGGAACGATGGTTCTGGCGGAATTTTTTTATAAACTTTGCATACAGAGGTACATTATCTTCATGGTTGATGAAATGTTCAGTTCTATATATTGCCTTATTTATTTCAGTTAATCTGTTGGCACAATCGCCTGTTTTGTATTTCCGCAATCTTACAACCGGCAATGGCCTTTCACACAATAAAGTAAACTGCATTTTACAAGATCAGCGTGGATTTTTATGGGTGGGTACAAACGATGGTTTAAACAGATACGATGGAAACCAGTTCCAGGTATTCAGGCACGAACCTTCAGATACGTCTACCATATCAGGAAATATTATTACAGATCTGCTGGAAGATACTAAAGGTGTTTTATGGATTGCTACTGCAGACGGTGGGCTTAGCCGTTATGATTTTAAGCTTGCGCCAGAAAAACAATTTCATCAGTATAAACATTCGGTTTCTGATACAAATTCTATTCCTGGAAATATTATAAATGCATTAGTGGAAGATACACAGGGGAAATTATGGCTGGCAACCAGTGGAAATGGAATTCTACGGTTTGATAAAGCGAGCGAAAAATTTTCAGAACCTGTTTGGCGAAAGTCCCGAACCTGTTTGGATCTCTGTTCGGATGCAAAAGGAATAATTTGGGCCGGGGGCCAGGGAGGCGGGCTTATTAAAATCGATCCTGTTAGTCTTCGTTTTGAAGAAGATATTCGTTACCGTGATGTATATGCGAAACTTCCGCATATGACAGTAGCGGCTGTTTTTAATGATAACCATAACAATATTTGGATGGGTTCCTGGGATAAAGTTGTTTATCAAATTTCTGCTGTAAGCCAAAAAGAAGAAGTGTTTAAACAATCCACTAAATCATTTTCCTTTTCCTCAGACGATCCACTAAGCTTTGCAGAAGATAACAAAAAGTTTATTTGGATTGGTGGTAAATATAATGGCCTGCATTTATATGATCCGTTAACAAAACAATTTTTTAATTATCGTCATGATGCAGCGCGGGAAGGAACCCTGGCAGATAACCAGGTGAATTGTGTTTTTATTGATCGATCAGGTATTGTATGGATAGGAACCAACCGTGGTATAAGCATTAACGACCCTACCCAACAACAATTTGTGCAAACCTTTCTTCCATCCTCTTCTTCAAATCAAATCCTGTATGATTTTGTAACTGATGAGGCAGGAAGACTTATGATTGGTTGTACAGACGGTTGGT
>JANNEK010000397.1:0-3321 GCA_031378605.1 Chitinophagaceae bacterium
AGGCAAATAGAGCGTAATAGCTAACCCAATTCTCTCCCTCAAAAAAATGCATAAATAAAAATAGCGATTAAGCTAAAAGTGATTTTAACTTAATCGCTACTAAACATCTCTCTAAAAAGCAGAGACTTTTTCAGTGCCCTCGATTTTCACGGAGCTTTTTTTGTATTCGGTTTAGAGCAAAAGGAAGAGATCACTGAATAATAATTTTTTTAATTTCAAAAACTTTTTTATCGTCGGTAATTTTAATAAAGTAGGTTCCGTGGGTAATAACGGTATTTAGCTTTACGGTAATTGAAAAGGAACCCTCTGGCCATTTTTCTGATTGAACAGGCTGACCATTTAATGTTATTAACTCAACCTTTCCATTTGTAATGGCAGTTGTAGTTTTAATTCCAACCTGGTTATTTTGAATGATAGTTGGAAAAACGGTAAAAGCTGCAGTTGATTTTGAAGAAATAGTTTGAATAACGGAATTTCTTAAGGTGCCATCTTTGTCAACCATTACTAAACGGTAATATACTACTCCCTCCGGAACCTCTTTGTCTAAATATTCGTAGGCATAAGAAATATTGTTGGTGTTATTTTTATTTTGAATTGATTGGATAGCAAAGAAATATTTTCCATTAATACTTCTCTGTAAAATAAAATGATCGAATTCAATAACGGCATCGGCTACCCACGACAAACGTACTTGCCCTGCTGATTGCAAACTAGCCGACCAATTTTTTAATGATAAAGGCAGCAAACCTGTACTTATAGAAAAACTAACCCTGTTTTCATTGCCCGTTATGAAATATTCCAATACAAAGTTATAATTACCTTTTAAATAAACTGAATAATGGGTAGTATTATAGGGCTGATTCGTCCAATGATTGATAGCCCATGTAGTGCCACCATCTAAACTTAATCTGTAACCGCCGCTTGCACCAGCAGTAATCGAAAAAGTTCCGCCAGCAAAAGATTTTTTAAGAAGAAGACGTGTACTGAATTGTTTGGTGGAAATTGAACAACCATTTGTGTTCATCGTTCCGTTTTGCGCTACAAAGGATTCATCAAAAACACCACTTACACCACCTTTATTAATGAAACCTTTATAATTGGTAAGGTTTGTTTCCTGGTACACATATCCAATCCACACATTATTGTTACCGTAGGTTAGCTCGTCTCCCTGTGGAGTGCAATTTTGAGCAAATGAATAAGAAAATATACCCATCAATAAAAGCACTGCAAAAAGTCTTTTTAGAAGGGTGGATAGTGTTTTACATTTCATAGAAACAGGCATTTTACGGACTCACTCCTTATTCACTATTTCAGTGCCAAAAACTAAGCGGTGGGATATCAATAGTTTGTATTGATGGTACCCTGAAAAATATCCCAAAATGGGATTAGTTTTCCCGTGGATGAGTTCTAAAATGAGAATCTTTTCTAAAGATTTTAGGTAGCCAGTCGTTTGAATTTTCCCTGAACTATAGTTCCATTTTATTTTTTCGATATCTTTTTATTGAACAATAATTTTGCGAATTTCATTGACCCCTTTCTTGCTTTTTATTCTAACTAAATAAGTTGCCGGCAAAATATTCTTACTTATGACAATTGACTGCGTAAGTGATCCGCTATTTAAGTTGATTGTTTGAATAACCTGGCCTGTCATCGTTATTATTTCAACAGTTCCATTTCTAATAATTTCATCCGTTGTGATTTTAAACTCCCCGTTTTTTAATATAGTTGGATATAATTTTAAGTCTTTTTCTACTTTTGGGGAAACCACCTGTACACTTGAATACCGAATGGAGCCATCTTTATCAACCATTGCAAGCCTGTAGTAAATACTACCTGCAACAGGCAATTGATAATCGATATATTCATAAGTATGCAAAATAGCAGGGGTGTTATTTTTGCTTGCTACAGTAGTGATATCATTAAAGTTGGTTCCATTAATACTTCTCTGAATTATGAAACGATCAAAATCTACCGCCGCATCTGCCACCCATGATAAACGGGCTTTTTCATTGGAAAGTAAACCTACTGTCCAACTTTTTATTCTTATGGGCAACACCAGTGTAGTAATGCCATAGCTAAGCCGGTTATCGCCCCCGTTTTCATAAAATTCAAGCACCATGTCATAAGTACCATTCAGGTATATGGAAAGTGAAGTTGTATTGTACGCCTGGTCGTTCCAGCGATTAATTGCCCAGGTAGCGCCTCCATTAAAACTCAACCTATATCCATCATCTCCACCAACTGTTATTAAATAAGTTCCTTCAGGAAATGTTCTTCTGCTGCGAAAACGTGCACTAAATTGCTCTGTGGTAATCGAACAATTGCTGGTAGCAAAACTTCCATTAGCGGTCCCAAAATTCTCATCGAATATTCCCTCTAAACCACCTCGGGTGATAAATCCTTTGTAGGCATTAAAATTTAATCCCTGGTATAAATAACCGTTCCAGGTATTTCCATTTCCATAAACTGTTGGATCTCCATTTCCGATACAGGCAGCCACCATTGAAAAACTAACGCGGTTGCCTCCCGAGCGTTCATAATATTCAAACACTAAATTATAGGTTCCATTCAAAGTAACCGTTGCGGTACTGGTTTGGTAGGCATGATCATTCCATTGATTAATTAACCAGGTTGCTCCCCCGTCTATACTAAACCGGTACCCATCATCACCCCCTGCTGTAAAATCATAACTTCCGTTTGCAAATGTTTTCGTCAGTTTATAACGTACACTAAAATTTTCTGTAGTAGTCGGACAGCTATTGGTATTATACTGAACATTGTTTCCTCCAAAGCTTTGGTCGAAATTTGGGTTCGCATTATTTCCTTCATTTACAAATCCTTTGTAAGTTGTAAAGTTGGTACTTTGATAAACATATCCAATCCAAACGTTATTGGTACCGTAGGCAATCTGGTTGCCAAGTGGGGTACAGGGCTGGGCAATAGAATAAATTGTTATACAAACCAAAATGGCAAGCATCACTATTTTTTTTGTGTCAACTTCCCATTTCATCGATTTCATTTCCTAAGTGTTTTAACGGATAGGTTCTGTTCAATCTATTTTTATGCCAATAATGTAAAACAATATTGGACAGAATCTTATAATTCTTAGGATCGGACTCCAATTCCCGTTAATGGAAATTTTATCCCAACACCTGCAATAGATCTTTTTTCTGAAATGAACTATAACATAGGATTTATTTAATTGATCAACACTTTGTAGTTGTCAGGATATTTATTTTTAATTTATTCAAAACAAGAACCTTTTGACCTTGTCAGGATTCAAATGCAGACGCTGATGGCAGTGATAATGATATCCGCCGG
>JANNEK010000099.1:0-26980 GCA_031378605.1 Chitinophagaceae bacterium
AAAACTGCCACTGATTATTTTGATGGACGAGGTTCCATTCATTTCAATGCAACAAAATACCTCGATTTTCAATTTGGTTATGATAAAAATTTTATTGGAAACGGATACCGAAGTTTGTTTTTAAGTGATTATGGAAACAGTTATCTCTTTTTAAAAATTAATACCCGTATTTGGAAATTAAATTACCTAAACCTTTTTATGGAATTGAACCCACGTTACCTTAAAGGTGGTGGTGATCGGTTACTGGATAAAAAATATGCGGCTATTCATCATCTTAGTTTCAATGCGGCGAAATGGCTAAATATTGGCGTTTTTGAAGCGGTGGTTTTTGGAAGGAAAAATAAATTCGATTTTACTTATTTAAACCCAATTATGTTTTTGCGTGTAGCTGAACAACAAAATGGAAGTGCCGATAATGCATTGGTAGGTTTTGATTTTAAGGCAAACATTGCTAAACGGGCACAGGTGTATGGTCAGCTTTTATTGGATGAATTTTTTCTGAAAGAAATAAGAGCCGGCAATGGCTGGTGGGCCAATAAATATGGATTGCAACTGGGAGGAAAATATATTGATCTTTTTTCTATCAAAAACTTGGATATACAGGGCGAGATTAATTTGGTAAGGCCCTTTACTTATTCGCATAGCGATTCTGTTTCTAATTATTCGCATTTTAATCAGCCGCTTGCACATCCGCTTGGAGCAAATTTTGCTGAATGGATCGGAATTGTACGGTATCAGCCTTTTCCAAAATGGACTGGCTCTCTTCGACTTATTTATTGGAAACAAGGTGTTGATTCTGCCGGCTTCAATACTAATTTTGGAAGCAATATTTTTAATCTGAATTCGAATCGCCCCGCAGGTGATTATGGCTATGAAATTGGTTCGGGCATTCAAACAAAAGGAGTAAACGCTCAATTACTTATTTCCTACGAATGGAAAGAAAATCTATATATTGAAATTGCAGGCATGTACCGAAAGCAAAGTAAACCGGCAGGCATTGTTGCCGTTCCAAATGCAACGGTATTTACCGCAGGATTGCGATTAAATATGTTTCGAAGAGAATATGATTATTAAATTAACGAAACTGAACAATCCTTATTTTACGGCCCTGTAACAGAGGAATAATTTAAATTTGACCAACAAAATGTTTTTATGAGAAATTTTTTATTCCTGATAAGTTTTTTTTATTCATTGGGATTGGTTGCCCAACAAAAAAAAACAACTGTTCCAAAAAAAGATTTAACACTGGATGCAATATGGAACGGCTATTTTGATGAGCGTAACCTTCGCGTACACCTTATGAATAATGGCGATTCGATTGCACTAATATATATCAACCCTAACACCAACGAACAGTCGATCCAAACAGCGGGATTTGCCTTTCCAAAATTATTTGAACCAATTTTTTCTAACCAAGTTAGATCTGATAAAGATTCTTTACCGGTGACTTTTACTTTTTTTGAAGACTTTGCCTTTTCGCCGGATGATAAACAGATTCTCATTCAAACACAAATTGAGCCACTCTTTTACTCTTCAACCAAAGAAGCTAATTACATATGGGACCGGGTAAGTAAAACACTCAAGCCAGTTTCTTCGGATGGTAAACAGAGTTATGTAAGTTTTTCTCCCGATAGTAAACGTATTGCTTTTATACGCGAAGGAAATTTATATTTAAAAGACCTGTCGAATGATCAGGTTACGCCTGTTACCATGGATGGAAATATGAGCCGTACCATTTACGGAATGGCGGATGCCCTTTATGAAAACGGTTTTGGTATGCAGCAGGGATATGCCTGGAGCCCCGATGGAGAATCCATTGCGTTTTTGCGATTTAACGAATCAGTAGTTCGTGAGTACCCGGTTACCACTTATGATGGAAGAAACTATCCCGACATTTTTAATCAACGCTATCCGAAAGCAGGTGAAGCGATACCCGATGTTCAGGTATATATCTATAATATTGCGAACAAAGTGCTTACAAAAGCCGATGTGGGTGTTAATCCAAACCAATATATTGTTGGAATAAAATGGCAAAATGATGCTGCAGCCTTATGGATACAACGGCTTAGTCGTATGCAAACACAATTAGACGTGTTAAAAATAAATGTACGTAATGGTTCGGCCAGAAAAGTATTTGAAGAAACAGCTACCGACTATGTAAAAGTATTTCCAAACAATTTTTATTTCCTGAATACACGTAGTTCGCTATTATGGTTAAGCGAAAAAGATGGTTATTGCAACATATATGAGGTAGCTCTTAACAATGGAACCATGAAGCAACTTTCGAAAGGAAACAATGAAGTTGTAAGCCTGCAGGGCGTGGATGAAGAAAATGGAGAAATTTATTTTACGGCTAATGAAGGAAATGGCCGGCAGCAATATTTATATAAAATGAATATCGATGGATCAGGGCGAAAACAATTATCAAAAGGAGAAGGGTTTCATATGCCCCTGGTATCCGGCAATCATAAATATTTTCTTGACCAATACTCTTCCTTAAATACGCTTTCCTCGATCAGTTTATTTAATACAACCGGAAGAAATTTATTGGATTCGACACTCATCAGTAGTGTTAATACACGCGAACGATTGAATGAATATAAGGTACAGTCAATGGAATCTTTTACTATAAATAATGCCAATGGAAATAACATGAATGGCTGGGTGGTTCGTCCTTTTGAAAATGCAGATAATAAACCCTTACCCTTACTAATCTATGTGTATGGCGGTAATACACATCAGGAAGTAAGAAATCAATGGATGGATAAAATGGGTTTAACAATGCGGTATCTCGCTAACCAGGGATATATTGTTGCCTGTGTCGATCCATCCGGAACACCGGGACAGGGCGCCGCTTTTCGAAAACAATCGTATAAAAAATTAGGAGATATTGAACTGGCAGATATCCGGCTCGCAAAAAATTACCTGGTTCGTACGTATCGGGTAGATACTGCTAATACAGCAATTATGGGTTGGAGTTATGGAGGTTATCTTAGTGCATTGGCTGCAACAAAATATTATGGGTTATTTAAATCGGCTATTTCCATAGCGCCGGTAACAAATTGGCGGTTCTATTCAAATATTTATACAGAAAGACAACTTACACTTCCGGCGGAAAATGCAGATGGCTATAAAAAATCATCTCCCATTTCTTTTGTAAGCAATTATAAGGATGGTTTATTATTGATTCATGGAACTGCCGACGATAATGTTCATTTTCAAAATTCAATGGAATTTAGCAGGGAACTCATAAAGGCGAACAAACAGTTTCAGCAGTATTTTTTTCCGGATTACGAACACAACATCAGCGATGGAGGCGTTGAGAATGTAGCAAGGATAAACCTCTTCACGAAAATCAGCATCTTTTTAAAGGAACAGTTTGCTAATAAAGAAGAAGTGAAAGCTGTTACATTAAAAAATAAAAAGAAATAAGTGTTTGGTTCTTTATTTAGTATTCAGAATTGCTTGTTCATCATTAATATTATTCGTAGCGGTTGATGGCAAACTCTGTTTGCCACAATTGCAATCGCAGCCTTTGGGTTTAAGCATTTCAACTTCTTTAAGGTCTTTTACCACTTTTCGAAGTGAATCTGCTTTTTTTGTACCTGCTACCAATAGACTAAGACCATCGAACGACAAAGAATTCATTTTTTTATTGAATACTTCCTTTTCAATGAAAGCAAGCTCTATTTCAATTGACTGCTTTCTACTGGTAATGAATTGTTGTTCAGAAAAAACAATCTTATCCTCATATTCCCCTATTGCAATTATATATGCCTTTGTTTCAGAAGGCAACGGTATAGATCCGTCTTTTTCATAAAACCCATAAGTAGTTTTCTGATTGGTAAGCAATCCCCCTGGCAATAATGCTTTTAAAGAAGGAATGATTAAATATAAATTTGCCCGCTCTGAATATTGACCTTTCATGGATACTGTTAAATTACTAGGAATACAATGAGTCTCTTCTTTTAGTAATATATCAATATTGTACCAACCAAATGATTCAATGGTAAATTGGTAATACAAGGATTTAAATGTTAATGGCTCTACCAAGGCGGGCGCACTAATAACTGGAGAGGTAGTTGGTAAAATTACAAAAGATTCTCTTTTTTCAATTACCATAGGAACACTATCTTTTTCAAGTTGTGTTCGAATTCCCTGTAAACTGTCTTTTATTCTTTCGTACTTACGGCAACTATCGATGCATTCATCTAAATAATTTACTGGTATTGGCAAATTATTCAGTTCAGATTCGTTTTCAATATAGCCATATAAATTGTCAAGTTCTTTATCTGAAAAGGGCTCAAACAAATTCATCACTGATGGAGACCAACATGTAATTTCCCGGTAATACTTACTTTTTGAGTACACTTTATTCCAATTACGTGTAAATTCATATAAATAATTATGCCCTTCCTTTTTAGCAATCATCTTACTTCGTTTAACCATATGTGCAAGGTTCGGGGCGGTAAGGTCACGCCCAATTGCATGACAGGAAGCACAATTAGAAATAAACAATTGTTTACCTTTCTCTAACTCCTTTAGTTGCGGATTTTCAGGTAGATCTTCCGGGTTGGTCCAGTTAATTTTTTTGTTATTCAATTGTTCGCCTTTGTACAGTTTCATTTTTGCATCTAACTTTTCCCCCGGAATAGCTATTGAAATTTTTTTCTTAAAAGTTACTATGTTTTGGTTAACGGCATTGATATAAATCATACCCCCGCTGCTCAAGGGTTGGCCATTAGTTTGGGTAGTTAACCCGGCTCGGAAAATATCTTCCATATTATAAGCCTCTTTTATTTCCAACTCAACTGTTTCTGCATCGGCCACCAATGTTCCTTTAGAAATAGTTAGAATTGCTCCTTTTGCTGTTACAAGGGTAGTATCTCTTGAACTATTTATTATGAATTTTTGCGAGGGCAAGTTATTAATACTGATTAAAGATGAGTACTTAGTGTCGGTTGAATTACAGGCCCAAAGCAATAACCCAAGTGTAAAGCAGGTGATAATAATTCTTCTCATAAAATGAAATGATTCCAATAAAGATACTCAAACCCTTTTTTTACATAAAGAAAAAATAGTTATTGATGCTGAATAAGGATCAAAACGAGACGGTCATACGAACTTACCCTTCAAAAATTAAGGAGAATATGACCATTCTTGAATTCAATCGATCGATACTGCTGGAGAATTTAAGATTGGCGTCCCGGCTATGCGTATTGATTAAGCCGTTACTTATTTTGATTTCAGGAGAAAGAATAAAAACAGGGAAATAAAAATTGAAGCCAATACCTGCTTCTACTCCCATATCGAAGGGTTTTAGTTTTACTAAATCTTCAGCCCTTCGAGCACTCGAATTAGAGGCAAGGTCGTACTCAATTTTACCTCCCGCAAACATATATACGCGAAAATTACCAATACGATCGCTTCTGAATTTAAAATGCACGGGAAGCCCTAATAATATTGATTCAACCTGTTTGGTAACAAAGGTATCCTCATCATTTGCTTTATTGGGATACTTTAAATTATAAGTAAGATTTTTATAAGAAAATAATAACTGCGGGAAGATGGCCCTTATTTCAAACCTTTTTGATAACCGTAACGTATGAATACCTGCCAATCCAAAGCCACCCGTATTCAACGGGTTTACGGAAAGTACACTATCATTTCCTAAAAACCGTGGATGTTGTTCTAATTGAAAACGTGAATTATTATAAAGCAGGGCGAGGCCAAGGAAATAACGTTTTTCATCGTGGTTGGGTAAATTTAATTCTATCTCCTGTGCAAGTAGCGGAGAACTATTTATCAATACGATGAATGCAACTATCAGCGTCTTTAACCTATTCTTTTTATTCCGCAGTAAATTGTACATATACCTAAGCTCAGCCTTTTTAAGGTTGTTTCCGAATAACCGGTTTGTTGTAAAATGTGTAGAAATGTTTCGCCTTCGGGAAATGCTTTTACTGAATTATTTAAATATTGATACGCGTCTTTATTTTTTGATAACCATTGGCCCGCCTTGGGTGCAATGATCTTCATATATAAATTATAAAACCCATTGAACCACTTTTTTTTGGGCTTGGAAAACTCAAGCACAACCAGTTTGCCTCCGGGCTTTAATACTCTCCACATTTCTCCTAATCCCTTCTCGAGATTTGCGAAATTTCGCACTCCAAAAGCAACTGTTATGGCATCAAACGTATTATCATCAAAGTTTATTGCCTCGGCATCCCCTTCTAATAGTTCTATATGCTTATTTAACAAGGCCTTGGCCAGTTTTTGCCTCCCAATTTTTAGCATTCCCTCTGAAATATCTATGCCAATAATTTTTGCTGGTTTTAGGTACCTGTATGTCATAATCGCCACATCGGCTGTGCCCGTAGCAACATCCAGTATTTTTTGGGGATATAAGGACCATAATTCTTTAATGGCCCTTCTGCGCCAATAAATGTCAATTCCCCCGCTAAGCACTCTATTCATAAGGTCGTAACGGAAAGCAATTTTATCAAACATACCGGCTACCTGATCCTTTTTGCTTTGGTTAGAATCGGCGTATGGCACAATGGTATCGTGTGAAAATTTTGACATGGCCACAAAGATAAGAGACGAGAGGTAGTTTGTGGTTTGTCGTTTATCATTATTGCACTTTAATAATCATGACAAAAAACAGATTTCAATTTGTAAGAAAAAAGTAGAAAACAAAAACTAAATAAAGTCCTGCTATCTTGCACTTATGATTATCAAGAAAGCTGAATACGTTATCAGCAGCCCCGATTATACGCAATGCCCCAAACCCGACCGGCCCGAGTATGCATTTATCGGACGAAGTAATGTTGGTAAATCATCTTTAATAAATATGATTTGCGATAATCATAAGCTTGCCAAAACTTCAGGATCTCCAGGCAAAACACAACTCCTAAATCATTTTGATATTGTTAGTTTAACAGGTAATGAAAAAGAAGGCTCATTAAAAAGAGAGCAGGGGCTTAGGTGGTACCTCGTAGACTTACCGGGTTATGGTTATGCAAAAGTTTCTTTAAATGATCGCCGCCGCTGGGAACAAATGATTGAAAACTATCTTCGGAAACGGGAAAACCTGGTTAATGTTTTTGTTTTAATTGATAGCCGCCATAGTCCGCAAAAAGTAGACCTCGAGTTTTTGACCCAACTGGCCAAGTGGGAAATTCCTTTCTGCCTAGTATTTACAAAAGCAGATAAAGAAACACAAAAAGAAGTAAGTAAGAATGTAAAAGATTTTTTAGCTGCGATGCGAAAAACCTGGCAGTTTTTACCCCAGCATTTCGTTACCAGCGCCGTAAAAAAATTAGGAAGAGAAAAAATTCTGAAATTTATTGAAGATTGTAATGCGAATGAAAAGGTATAGTGCCAATTGTTAAAATCAGGAAGGCCGAACAAAATTTCAACTCATTAATTCAACGAATAGTAATTAACAAAGTAGTTAGTTAACTATTTTATTGGCACAACTGCTGCTTGCAAAGGCTTCTGGTTTGGCTTTAAAGGCAAAGCCCATTCCCAATATATAACCCATTGCTTCTTTTAGTGCATCGTTACTTTTAAAATGTGGATTGGTATTAATATCGGCATGCACTTCCATATCAACTTCGTATACGGTAAACAGGTTGCATAATTCGTAAGCGATCTCAATACTTTTAGCAACTTCAACCAACATCCTCTCTTTAATTGAAAAAACCTGTTTTGTTTTTTCATTATGAATAAACATAAAGCCACCATGTCCCTCTCGCAAAAAAACGATCACGGTTGCAAATTCAGTCTCAGTTCCTTTTACTTGGGAGTCGGTACCAATGCATACTTTAAGTTTGAAACCGTTGGCAGTTTCCCGTTTGATTACATTCTCAACGGCTTCAATAATGGGAATGTTGATGAGATCACCATTAAATTTTCTCCATTTCAAATTCATGATAAAATGGGTTTTCCGAATTTACGGAAAACTTCTTACAATTCACCCGGCCAGGGTTATTGTTTTATTAATTTGAAAAGAATGTTCGCTGATTTGTTAAAAACTCTCAATAACACCAGTCCGTTCGAAAAAGTGCCAGAAGAAATTTTATTGATGCCTTTTACAAGTGTTCCTTCCTTTAGTGTGTGCCCCTTTTGGTCTATTAACTGATAGCTATATTCGTTGGTAGCATTTAATACAATTTCGCTTCTCACTATACTGTTAAGCAAAACAACTGAGCTGCCACTGACTGCCGAAAGAGTAATAACATTCGAATAAAAATATTTTTCGTCAGCAGCCAGCACAAGTTTAATTCTATAAAAAATTTTACTCGCCGAAAATGGTTTCCATTCGAAGGACTGATAATTGTTCGGTAAAGAGCCAATCAATTCAAAATGTATTCCATCTGAAGATGATTCCACTTCTATCCTTTTTACAGTTTCTTCGATTTTATATTCCCACTGTAACCTGTGTACGCCATTATTATTATTTCCTGATAAGTGAAATTGATTTGCTGGCAAAGCCGTAGCCAGGGTACCATTCAGCGAATAAAAACCAAGGCTGCCGTAATCTAATAAATTTATATTTCCTACACCTTCAACCACCAGGTAATAAATACCACTGGTAATAGTTGTATCTATTCCTGCATCTAATAAATCTATGGGGTTGTACCTGCTAAGTGTATCGCCAATAGTATTCAAAAGGCAAACACGTATATCAATATTGGCTCCGGCATTATTAATTCCAACACTTTGTGGAATTGCATTTAATTTAAAGTTTGTAGAAGAACTGATATTAATTTCAAAAACATCTTTGTCGTCTGATGTATTAATCAAACCACTAGCCTGAAAATTATTTGCATTCAGTACCACAGGGCTTGCTGATAAATGAGTGTTTCCATGATCGTCTGAACGAAGACCAATATCATTCGGAGAACCAGCTATTACTTCAATATCATTTTGTAAATAGGTGCATCCGTAAGCACTCGTTCCATTATGCCAGGTAGTTATATTTCTATAATAGCCAACCCCCATAATAGGTGCCCAACTTATTTCACCCGTTCCCTGGCCCGGGCAATATTCAGCTATTTTAGCGCAATTCATATCAAACATACTTTGGTGTTGTAGCCCAAGTGTGTGACCTGCTTCGTGCGATATAGCTTCCGCCACATATTTAATATTGTTATTGAGCAAACCATTAAAAACCCAGGCAGGTGTATCATCGCCCCAGGTAAATGAACCAACATAGGCCACTCCTCCTGCGGCCCCATACCATTGATAGGTAGGTGTAACAATTACCCTGCTTCGGTTTGTTGCCGGGGCACTTGCGTAAACGGCAGAATCGGTTGTAATGTTTAAATTAAAAATCCGGTAGTCTTCTGCTACCCGGTTAAAGATTTCCGTTATAGCAGCAGAAGATAAACCGGAATTTTGTGCATTAATAGGACCGCTCCAATTCCAGGAAGTTCCTTGCACGAATTGACCGTCGAAATCGAGGAAAACTACAGCAGGCGCGGTGAGATCACTATTTAATTTAGGGATTTGTGCTCCCGCTGTGATGCTTATTACTCCTGCAATGAGGACGGATAAAACAGCTTTCATAGGACGGATTATTAACGGGGTTAGGGGTTGAAACAAAATAAAAACGGATCAGTATTTATTCAGTCATAAAAAACTTCTGTAATTTTTTTTGTAAAAAGTATTGATTGTTTTCTTTAGCAAGAACAAATACATCGCCCGATTGAGGATGTACAATTCTACCATTGAATAAGGGAGATTGACCTGGTTGCTGAATCAATGATATACTGAACAATGCACCGGGGTAATCTGTGAGCTTAATATTAATGCTGGTGATTGCAACTGAGCGTATAATTTTTTCGGTAAGCACTCCTTTTAGATGAATGCCCCCTTCTAATTGCATAAGCATCGAAGAACCAATGGAGGAATGAAACAATTCCTGCAATTCTTCCATTGTACATTTAATTCGTTCGGGTAGTTGAGAAAAAATAAACGGCTTATCTGGGACCTGTTGTTTAACAGGAAAAGCATCCTGAGCATTTCCCGTAATACTGTAAAGAATAAATATTCCCAGGATACCTGCTAAATAGCGGTTTTTCATCAATAGGAAGATTTTTTGGATTTTAAAACTTGTTCTTATAGGTACGAACTACAAATAGATCATAATAAAATTGTTGCCCGATACATATACTTATAAGTTAACGGGCAGTTTCTCATAATATTTTATTTTATAAATCAAAAAACAAACAAATTGATATAAGCTGATTAAACTAGTAAAACTCCTTAGTATTGTCCCGTACTTAATAGCACTAAGGTGCAGGCTTCCATAAATGGGACTTTATTTTCTTTTAATATTAATTCTAATTCTTCATTTTCAGTGCCGGGGTTAAACACTACCCTTTTGGGATTCAATGATAGGATATAATTATAGTAGGCGGCTTGATGTTGTGAATTAAGATAAAGCGTTACGGTATCAATATCTTCAAAAGGAATTGGTTCGGTTTCTATATTAATTCCCAAAACGGATGCTTTCTTTTTTCCAATAGCCAGTACCGGATGACCCTGTTTCTGCAATCGATCGATGGCAAGATAGCTATAGCGCGAAGGGTTATCGGAGGCACCAAGTACTAATGTTTTTTTCGTATTCTTCATACTTAAAATTACAATTATTCAACCGCTTTTTAGAATAAACGGTAGTGCCTGCGGGGTGTTTTTGAAACAATATCTTGTACTGCATCTTCCAACAAGGGATACTTAAATGTAAATCCTTCATTTAAAAATTTTGTGGGCAACACCCACCTGCTTTTTAAAATCAATTCGGTTTCTGTTCCAATCAGGGCCGCACCAATTTCCAGCATCCAATCGTATGCTGGTAAAGCAAATTTATTATCTGTAATCGTTCGCAAAACATTCATAAATTTTTTATTGGATACAGGGTTCGGTGCTGCACAATTATAGACTCCTTCAACATCTGTGTGACCCGCTATCCATTCTATACTGCGCGCAACATCTTCTTCATGAATCCAACTATACATTTGGTTACCATTTCCCTGTTTACCTCCCAATCCAAATTTCAGCAAATTGAAATAGGGAATCATTACTCCACCTTCGCCCAATGTAATAGCCGTTCGTAAGGCAACTTTTCGAGTGAACGGTGTACGCTGTTCGAAAAAGCTTTGTTCCCAACTTTTACAAACAAGCACTGAAAAATCCAACTCCAAATTCTTTAAAGAAGCCGACTCCTTTCCATTTCGAATGGCAAGTATCCATTTTTTGTACTTAAACCGAAGCTGATCCAACATTGAATAAGGCATATTGTCTTTTTTAAGATCGTTTATAATTCCATTGAATTCATCATTGGGTGATTCTACACTATTTTGATAAATAGTGGCTGAAGCAGCATTGATCCAAACCTTAGGAGGAATCGTACATTGGCGAATGGCTTCACCAATTATTTTGGTCGATTGAATTCTACTATCAAGAATTGCCTGTTTATTTTTTTCATTGTACCTGCAATTAACTGATTTGCCTGACAGGTTAATAATAAGATCGCATCCTTCTAATTCATTGGCCCAATGTTTTTCAATTGATTTTCCATCCCATCGCCAATAAGTAATATTATAACCATCGGTTGACTTTATTAATTGCTTGCTGTAATTATTCGTTTGATTGTTCGCCGATTGCCGGCTAAGAATAATAATTTTATTTTCTTTACCGAAATATTTTACAAGGGCTTGCCCAATAAACCCGGTTCCACCTGCTATAATAATTTTTTTATTTTTCATACAATGCTATTAAACTACCATGAACAAATAGTAAATAAAACAAAAGACGGTGCTCACATGAAGCATCATCAACCGAACCCGATTAAAAGGTTTTGGTATAAAATGCATTCGACGTAAATATTCTTTCCCAATAAAAACAAAGACGAATAATGTGTATCCATCAATAAACCAGGCTGGAAGGAGAATGAATTTATTCAATACTAATAAAGGGCTACTTATCAATAAACCCAATATCAATAACATTGAAACCTGGCCGAGATATTCTATACCAGTTCTTAATTTCATACATAAACTGCTGGCAAACCAGGTTATTAAAACCAAAACGGTTGCAAGTTGAAATTGGACCGTGGTAGCTTTGTACGCAATAATTACTGATGAGATTATTTGGTGAAAAGCATTTAGAGATAATAAGGTGCAGAGTAAGGAAAAAAAGATTAAATAGCTACGATAAGGAATACTAAATTCAGGCGAACAATCGAATTGGCCCTTACTGCATTTTTTTGCTACTACTACTTTCCTGTTGAAAGAAATGAATTTATAAAGCTTCCTGAGTATCCAATTAACTGGCCCATAGTTTCCAGCTTTTTGCACATGAGGGAATCGGTTCCCTATAATAGTTAGTATGGCATCCAGTCCATATTTTGTATTTCCAGTAGAAGGATCAATCAGCGGTATTTCGTTGCGGCCTCTCTCTATATCAATCAAAGAAAGAAGTTTTGGGGAGGCGGCAGAAAAAGGTTGTCGGTTAGAGGGTGATAATAATTGACACTTTACAAACAAACCAGAATACCAAACGCAGAGCGGGCAAAGGTCATCGTATAGCAAGAGTTGATTACTTATTTTCATACTTTCAATTAGTTGTGAAATTACTAAGCAAAATAAAAACCGGCGCCCGGTTTCGTTTGAAAAATACTTTTTACGTCGTTGCCATCAACCTTATCTTACGCGTTTCCCAACAACATACCCCTGCATAAAATAAGGCGAGTACTGGTGTCCAAAATAACATTGCATACATAAATCCCAGAAGGTTATCATCATCAGCAATACCGAAACCAACACCTATCAAAACAGTAATCACCAATAAAATAATATAAATGAGGCGTGCCCTTATTTTAATGGTAGCTGGCAAAAAGAAATGTACCAATAAACTAAAAAGTTGCCATCCTCCAATAAGAACATAGCTGTACATAAACCTTTCTCCCAAAAAAGTTGAACTATATACCAGGCTCATAACAATTACCAATACAATAAGTACTACTTGTACAAGTGAATCGATGGTTTTATACATTTTCATAATTCTACTTAAACAATTTCATTAAATTTCCTACAAACCAATTCTCATCTGCCTTTACCAGTACATCAAGCATTTTATCGGCCTGCATTCCAAATCGCTTAATACCATTGACTGTATCCGTAAACTGTTTGATATGTTTATCTTTTTTATCACCTTCAATGTCATCGAGGTTGTCTAACAATTTCATCATTGGGTTCAACTCTCTTTTCTTTCGCTCCTTCACAATTTGCGTGGCAACTTTCCAGATATCTTTTTCTGCCGTAAAATATTCTTTACGTTCGCCAGGAATAATTACACGGTCTACCAAACCCCAGTCGATCAATTCCCGAATATTCATATTTGCATTACCCCTGCTTACTTTAAGTTGTTCCATTAAGTCATCCTGACTAAGCGGATCTGCACTTACTAATAATAATGCGTGAATTTGGGCCATGGTTCTGTTAATTCCCCAATGAGTTCCAAAAGCACCCCAGGAGGAAATAAATTTTTCTTTGGCTTCAGCAAGTTTCATATGCAATTATTTTACTACTCCAAAGTTATGGTGTAGTTCTGAATTTTCAAAACTTATTGAAAGATTATTCTAGCTTAAAAACGATTGGTTGCATTTTATAGGATTTTACTTTTTTCCCTTTTTGAATAGCTGGCGTCCACCCGGGAGATTCTTTTATCATGCGAAGGGCTTCTTCATCTAAGGAAAATTCTACCGACTCAAAAATGCGCGGTTCAATTATTTTACCATTTTCATCCACAATAAACCCAACACGCACTACTCCTTCTATCGAACTATTGATCGCCCGCTCTGGATATTTTAAATTTTTATTCAGGTATCGAGCCCAACCCTTACTACCACCAGGAAACTCAGATTCAATTTCTTCGTCTTCATTTTCTTCCTCTTCCTCCTCATTGGTTTCCTCAAGATTTTTTAGGGAGTCTTCTTTTATATTATCTACCTCTTTAATTAATTTCCCGTTTTTATACGTTTTAGTAAGTTTAGTTCTACCAGTATCATTTTTATAAATCCAATCACCATCAGCCAACCCCTTCTTATAACTTGTTATAGAATCTATATTTCCTTTTGAATTATAAAAATACAATTCGCCCTCGGCAACATTTCCCTGAGCATCTCTTGAATATTCTGTTTTTATTAATGGTCCGTAAATAGCATAGGTATCCCACTGCCAGCTTGTATCATTAATTTTTTTTGTTCGAACCAGGTAATGCGCATGTTTAATATCTGTTCCGTTCCAATTCGCATCGTATACGTAGAAGTTATCTTCCCTGATTTGCGCATTAGAGGTATTAATAGCGCACAGAATAGAAAAAATTCCAAAAAAAAATCTGTAAAAGGATATCATTTGACAATGTAATTTATAATAGTATAAACTAACGTTTATCTACCGGCTGGTTCCGGGAGGACAATTCAATGTTTTGTCATACTTCTTACCGGTATCATTTGGCGCGCGAATTATGATGGCGATATATCCTCCACCCTTATGAATACTTTTAGAAGAAAAAAGATAAGCCAGATTGTGTAACCCCAATGAAACAGGGCCCGCTTTAACACCGGCTCCTATCCAAAATTGTTTTTGCGTATTATAAGTAACGGGCATATAAAAGCCAAGCCTCCTTGTTTCCCATCGGGGTGTAATAGTTACTAAATTCATCTCTTTCACATAAAGCCATTTCTTGCCAAAAACAGCCGAAAGATTAATAGACAATTCTCCATTTATATAAAAATTGCCTGCCAAATAGCGGTCTACATTCAACACGATGCGGGTCGGATTAATGATCCGGAACTTACCACCAAGGTTTGTATTTTGATTAACAATTGTAGCGAGACTGTCATCGAAACGTTTTATTGAATTAATAGTAGAATCAAATTTTTGATTGATATCAACATTCGTAATACCTGCACGCACACCGGAAATACTCCGGCTTTGTAATCCATATTTGTATTGATTGATACCCAGGTCAAGAATAGAAAGTCCGAGCTTCCAATCATAATCAAAATAATTCTCTTCATCATACCCCGGCACTGCCTGCGATTTAATAAGTAGTTCTGCGCCTATATCAACAGAAGCGCCTCCTTCTGTAAACTTTAAGAAATTTTGAATATTTGCTGCCTGGCTATTACTATTCGACCATCGATCATAGTTCGACGAATACCCAAATCGAACATCCGCTCCCGTTATAGAATAACCCGGAGGATCACCGGCCGGAATCCGTTCAAATTTCCCGCCTTGTAAACTTGCGTGGGCACCGGAAATTCCCCTGCTTAATTTTAAGGTTGCCCCGGCATTAAGCCGTACAAATTCATTGTCAAAAATTGTTTGAGCATAGCTTGCATACAATTCTATCCAGCCACTATTTACAAAATCAAGGGTCAGTGGCTGGTTTCTTTCATTTAATAAAAAGAAATCTCCAACTTTTTTTAGGGTATCATAAAAATTATACTCACTTGTTTTTATAAAAGCGTAATTGCGGAGGTTAGCACCAAAAGCAATTACTTTTTGCCGATTAAGTGCTATCCGTGCATTCAATAAATTAATAGTTGCATTGGTAATTACATATCGTTTAAAGCTACCTGCATTAAAAATATACTCCGATTTTGCAGCAGGAGACAAAAGAGAATAATTTCTAACCTCCAAGAAATTAGTACTAAACTTGGCTTGAACGCCTAACAGGGTAAGATCCCATTTATATGGTGTGTTAACAATAGACGAAGGATTATTGTGCACACCAATACTACCGGCATAGGAAGACCCTTGCAGACTGTGATAACTTTGTGCCTGTAGAAAAACTACCGATGCTGATAAAATTAGAAAGCCAATTAATTTTTTTACCATTCTGTATTATATTTATTACCATGGGCCTTGCTGAAACTCCAAGTCATTTAAAATGCCTCCATAAGAAATAGCACTCTTATACGGTGAACCGAAAAATCAGTTCAATATAGCACGTAAATGGTAAACGCATTGGTTAAAGCAAATGTAAAAATAATAGAGGAACTTAAATTAATTTTAATGAATAGCTCCCGCAATCTTAATTTCTGAACTTGCCTGAGCGAGACATGGATTTTAGCAGGAAAAAAACTGAAAAGCGGCAATTACTGAAACAGTATAGAGGCTTTTCTATTTATTAAACTTGTTGAAATTTTTGCGAGCCATCTAATCCGCCGGCAACCAAAAATTATTTTATAAACTATTCGACGACCATTCAATTTCATAAACGTTTAAATACAATGCATTCTTCAATCTTCATTTTTTATATTTTCGTTCAACAACTAAAAACCCTCCCGGAAAACCAGGAGGGTAACAACTAAAAACAACAAACATTGAGAACGTTAACAGTACATCGATTGGTACGGAAAAAAGTTAGTCCGGTTTCTTACCATCTAAAAAAGTATTGATGGTAGAAATTCTGGTAGTATCGTCTTCTTCTTTTTTGATTTCGTAACTGCTATAAAAATTCTCTACATTAGAGATAGTATTGTAGAGCTCTAAATTGCGGCGGATATAAGCCGGCACTGTTTCAAACTCGTTGTTAGAGTCAGTTGCGTTGACATTGAACGACAGATTACGTAGTTTCTGTATCCGGTCAGCCGCACGACGTTTTTGTTCTTCCACTTCGTCTCCGGTTTCGCGGAGCTCCTCTGCAGAAGTAGTTGCCATAACAGTTGTTGGAGTTTGATGGGCCCGAGACTCATCCGCCGCTGGAATAACCTCTCTAAATACCAATTGCAGTTCATTATCGGAAGGTTCTTCTTCCATATTTTTTTGTGCAACAGTACTCAGTATTGGTTCCTTCACTGGTGGCTGATCAGGAATGGATTCATTTTGTGTTGGTTCGGCATAAATATTAGATGGCTTGGCCAAGTATCCTCCCGACGCTGCAGGCGTGGAAGAATTATTTTGCACCATGGATGTTACTGGTGTTGTCGAAGATATAATGTGAGTTTTTTCATTAGGATCGGATGGCTGCGAAAGTACCCATTCAATCTTCTCGTTCGTTTCTTTTTTGTCCACGGGTTTATCAACCGTAGTTTCACCAATATTACTTCCAGTAAAAAATACATTCAATACCGTGTTTTCCGAAACAACTGGTTCACTCAAAGTAGGTTTCAATTCATCTTTTAAATCATCTACAGAATCTCTTACAATCGTTAAGGCGGGCTTTTCGGTGATTTGCTCAATAGCATCCACTTCTTCTGCAGTAAAATTAATTACTTCAGCCTCTTTTTTGTTTTCCGTTGATTTTACAACAGCCATACTCACTACCTGTTCCTGCTTTTTCATTTCAAGTGTCATCACAATCTTCTCGTCATTCACCGGCGCTATTTTCTTTTCTTCATTTTTTATAAATGGATCTTTATATTCAAATCCGGTAGCGATCAACGTTATACCAATTTTATCTACTAAGTTATTATCATATCCCAATCCTAGAATAACATCTGTTCCTTCACCTGCCTGGTTCAATAAATAATTTTGAATAATCTCTACTTCGTCCATCGTAAATTCGTGGTCACCCTCACAGGAATTAATATTTATTAAAATCCATTTAGCGCCTTTAATATCGTTATCATTTAATAACGGAGAATTAAGCGCTTCTTCAATTGCTTTTTGTGCACGGTTCTCGCCACTTGCAGCAGCGCTTCCCAAAATAGCTACTCCGCCATTTCTCATCACGGTACATACATCAGCAAAGTCAACATTAATTTGACCAGTGGTATTAATCACATCAGTAATGCATTTAGCAGCCGTTGCCAGTACATTATCGGCACGTGAAAATGCTTCTTTCATTTTTAGGTTACCAAACTGGTGGCGTAACTTATCATTACTAATCACCAGTAACGTATCCACATATTGCTTCAACGTACGAATTCCTTCTTCCGATTGCATTTGGCGCTTCTTTCCTTCATAAGAAAATGGCGTAGTAACAATTCCTACGGTAAGAATTCCAAGATCTTTACAAATTTTTGAAATAATAGGCGCGCCGCCGGTACCTGTTCCACCACCCATACCTGCGGTGATAAAAGCCATCTTGGTATTCACTTCGAGAATACGACGAATTTCTTCGAGACTTTCTTCTGTTGCCTGCCTGCCAATTTCCGGATTGGCACCTGCGCCAAGGCCCTGCGTTAGATGTGGCCCCAATTGAATTTTATTGGGAACAAGGCTTTGTGCAATTGCCTGTGCATCGGTATTACAAATAATAAAATCTACGCCTTCAATATCCTGACTGTACATATAGTTTACAGCATTACTACCACCACCGCCTACACCAATTACTTTAATGATAGAGGATTTTGCCTTTGGTAAATCAAAATGAATCATAATTTTCAGTTTATCGGCCTTTTAAAATCTCTGTTATGAGCCAAGACATTTAAAAGACCTTATTAAGTATAGATTTAAAGAAATTTAATTAGAACCAATTCACTTTTATAACTTCAATATTCTGCTCTACGACCGAAACCTTACGCTTATAACGCATGGTCTTCTTCTTCTTTAAACAAATCAATGAGGCTGGTTTTAAACTTACCCCAAAAATCTTTAAGCCCTTTTCGGTTTTTCATTTTATCGGTCGAAATCATTGATTCCTCTTTCGTTCCATCAACTACATCCTGTTGTTTCAAACTTTCAGGTACAATTACTTTTTTGTATTCCTTTTCAAACTGCTTTCGGTTGTGTTCATAATCATCATATCCTTTTAAAATTAAACCCAGGCAGGTTGAATACATAGGCTTTGCTAATTCATCGATATGACCAGAAGCAAGATGTTCTGTAGGATAACCAATGCGTGCATTCAATCCCGTTACATATTCTGTTAACTGAATTAAATGTTTTAATTGAGAACCGCCACCCGTAAGTACTACTCCGCCATTCAACATTTTATTATCCAGTCCAACCTGTTTTAAATGATAAGTAACAAAGTCCATGATCTCACTCATGCGTGCCTGAATAATATTCGCAAGATTTTTTACGCTAATTTCTTTGGCGGGCATCCCTCTTAATCCTGGTATAGTAATAAATGCATTTGCTTTTGCTTCATTGGCCAAAGCACTTCCAAATTGAATTTTCATTTGCTCGGCCTGTGTTTTTAAAACACCTAAGCCAGTTTTTATATCGTTGGTAATATTTTCACCACCAAAAGGTATTACCGCCGTATGTTTTAATACACCTTCATAAAAAACAGCGAGATCTGTAGTACCTCCGCCAATATCAACAATAGCAACTCCGGCTTCTAAATCTTCCTGGCCCATTACGGCTGAAGCAGAAGCAAGCGGTTGCAAAACAAGATCCTTGGTACGCAGGCCACTTTTTTCAACAGCACGATTTATATTACGAATTGCATTTTTATCGCCTGTTATAATATGAAAATTAGCTCCGATTTTTACTCCGCCATAACCTATTGGGTTGGGAATATTTTGAAAATTATCAACAGTAAATTCTTGTGGAATTACATCAATAATTTGGTCGCCGGCAGGGATATACGTTTTATATTGATCGTTGATTAGCTGATCAATTTCCCGTTGAGTTATTTCTTCATTGCTATCCTGCCGAACAATATCACCCCTTGTTTGAAGACTCTTTATATGATGACCCGCAATGCCCACATACACTTCCGCCACTTCAAGGTCGGGGTTAGAAGCATAGCAATTATCAAGTGCCATTTGAATAGCCTTAATTGTTTCATCGATATTAAGAACCTGTCCATGTTTAACACCGTTACTATTGGCACGACCAAAGCCAATAATTTCGAGTTTACCAAATTCATTTTTACGGCCTGCAATGGCAGCAATCTTGGTAGTACCAATATCGAGCCCTACAATGATGGGGTTTTGTTCGTTGTTCATACGTATCTGTTTTAAGTTGTTTTTTTTACAGTTAATGGTTAGTAAGTGATGCTTGGTTAAAAACACACTTATTATTTTAGTTAATTTTTTTATTATTTAATAGATATCCATTTTCTAATTTGTTTTATTGTTTTTCTTCATTACTGCTTTTGGTTGATTTTTCACAGGTTTGGAATTCTTGACAGATTCATAGGGAGGAAGGCTTTTCAAAGTTGGATTTTTAGCGATTTTACTTTTTTCACTTATCCTTTTCAGAGAGTCTATAGAGGGTTTTTCAGTTAAAGAGTTGTAAATTTTTTCAGGAGATACATCTTTATCGGTTGCATATTCCATTCTTTCTAAATCCACTGAATCCATTTTGATTATTCGATCCTGCTCTGTTTGAGCAAACGCTATCAGTTTTTCAACATTCTTAATTGCTTGTAAAGAATCATATTTACTAATTGCAGCCGAATGACGAACACCTACTATCTGTCCGTCAAATTGTACTTTTATTCTTTCATACGTTGCAAAACCTATTTTACTAATCACCTGCTGATAAAAAAGCAGCAACCGATTAAATTTTTTTTCGCAATTTGTTCCAACTCCAAATTCAATAATATGATCACCAATCGTGGGTACTATTTCGAAACTGCGCGAGGGAGTGATATCTATTTGTGAAACCTGGGCCATCCAAAAAGGATGCGATCTTATATATGAACTCATCGATTTTATATGCATCATCAATAAACTATCTTCTTTACTCCATATTTTTCTATCGCCCGGAAATCCCGTAAATACCGGCAGTCGCGCGGCTATTTTTTCTGACAAAGGCAATTGCTTCATCGTACTGTCTATATAAAAACTATTTCCGGTTGAGGTAATAATCCTGGCAATGGGTTGCCGTTCTTTAATTTTTACCGATAGCAATTGCTTATTATCAAAAAATAGTTCTGCATCAATGATCCAACTATTATGCCTTAGCTTTTCTTCCATTTTTTCAAGATCAAAAGATTTAAGCGGGCGCCCTTTTAGTTGAAACGCGCCATGATTGGTCAGTTGATTTTCTATATCGATTTTATCAATAAACACCTGGTTGCCTGAGCCGGTGATATCTATAGAATAACCTGTACAATTTTTTTCCTTCTTCACCCGAATTGCTGCAATCAACAATACCAACATACCGGCACCAATACAGCACCAAAAACTGATGAATAAAATCTTTCTGATATTTTTTGAAAAACTCATTTAGTTTATACTTTCTATATCCACCCAACGGCCAGGGCAGGCCGTCAGATGGGTACAACGTGTACGGGATTGCTCCCAAAATCAATCGAACTTATTTTGATTCAATATTTTTTTTATAGGCAATACCAACGCATCAATATCTCCTGCACCTGCTGTTATTATTATTCCATGGTAGGTGTCCCCACCAACCATTATATTCTTTTTGTCTCCATCAACCATCATACTCACCCATTTCAACAATTCTTCCTTACTCAATAATTTTTTCGCTTTTATTTTCATTTTACTCAACAATAGTTCGCTGGTAATTCCTTCCATCGGTAATTCTCTTGCCGGATAAATTGGCAATAGAATAACTTCATCTGCAAGATCCAGGCTTTCAGCAAATCCATCCGCAAAGTCTCTTGTTCGTGAAAACAAATGCGGTTGAAAAATTACGGTACACTTCCATTTACTAAACAATTCTTTAGCACCAGTTATCAATGCTTTCAATTCCTCGGGATGATGCGCATAATCGTCTACAAAAACCAACTTATCATTTTTCACGATATACTCGAATCTTCTTTTCACTCCTTTAAAAGCCGCAACTGCTTCCCGTATCTTTTCATTACTTATTCCTAAGCGATGCGCAACTGCAATGGCAGCTATTACATTTTCTACATTGTGCATACCTCCCATATTCAATACAACTTTATCCATCATCCAATCCTTCATCACTACATCAAACTCATAACTTCCATTTTGCATTTTAATTGAAGTTGCATAAACAGAAGCACCCGAATTTTGTAAACTGTAGGTTAAATGATTTGCACCTTTCAACTCAAGGCCCCTTGGCAATCCATGTTTGCTAATCACCCAACCATTTGATTTTACTTTTCCTGAAAATTCAATGAAGGTATTTTCAAGATCGACTGCTGTTCCGTAAATATCCAGGTGATCCGCATCCATAGAGGTAATCACAGCAATATCCGGACTCAATTTCAAAAAACTACGATCGTACTCATCTGCCTCCACTACACAAACATTACGTTCACTACTCCAGAAATTACTTTGATAGTTAACTGCAATACCTCCTAAAAAAGCATTACATCCATAACCACTATGTCTCAAAATATGAGCAGTCATTGTGGTAATCGTTGTTTTACCATGGGTACCTGCAACACAGATATTGAAAGAACTATTTGTAATTAATCCAAGTACATCGCTTCTTTTTAAGAGTGTAAAAGTGTTTTGTTGATAATACAACAACTCTTTATGCTCTTTAGGAATAGCCGGTGTATACACAATCAACCCTGCATTCTTATCGGCCTTTTCTATTGATTCTTCATAGTGTATAGCTATTCCCTCCGCGATCAATTGTTTGGTGAGTGTTGTTTCTGTTTTATCATATCCACTCACTTTTTTTCCATGAAAATTAAAATACCGGGCCAATGCGCTCATTCCAATTCCGCCAATTCCGATGAAATAAATACTGTCTGCTTTTTCCAAATCAGTACTGGTAAACACTTCTTTATTTTTATATTCAACCAATTCGCTTCAAAATTTCTGTTGCAATCACTTCATCTGCATTACGCACCGCCAGTTTTGCAATATTGTTTATTAATAACTGTTGTTTAGGTTCATTTTTTATAAGACTTATAATGGCACTTACTAATTTTTCTTTTGCTTCATTGTCTTTTACAAGTTCACCTGCCTCCTTATCCACCAACGCTTTTGCATTTACCGTTTGATGATCTTCGGCTGCAAACGGAAATGGAACAAATATGACTGGTTTTTTTGCTACACTTAACTCAGCAACTGCCATCGCACCAGATCTGGATACTACTATATCGGCGGCAGCGTAAGCATATTCCATTTGAGAAATAAACTCATTTGTCCAAATACCATTTTTCCCTGCAGACCTTTCCTTTGCCCTCGCCGCAAATGATTTTCCTGTTTGCCAAATCAATTGAACCTCGTTTGATTCAAACATGCCCAATTGCCCATCAATAGCCTCATTAATTCCTTTTGCACCTAAACTTCCACCAGTAACCAGTACCGTTTTTTTGGAAGGATCCAGTTTAAAAAAAAGAATCCCCTCTTTTCGGTTAATGATACTATTTACAATTGCACTGCGAACCGGATTACCACTAACTTTTATTTTTGAAGCAGGAAAAAAAACTTCCATTCCGGTACTTGCCGTAAAAATGGCTGTTGCTTTTTTCCCCAAAAGAATATTGCTTTTACCTGCGAAAGAATTTGATTCGTGAATAAAAGTGTAAATCCTTTTAGCCTGCGCATACCTTAAAACAGGGAAACTGGAATAACCACCTACGCCAATAACGGCGACGGGTTTAAAAGCATTTACAATTTTTCTTACCTGCAAAAAACTTTTAATCAGTTTAAAGGGCAATCCAATATTTTTTATCAAAGAACTTCGGTTAAACCCTGCTATATCTATTCCAATAATTTTGTAGCCCGCCTGGGGAACCTTTTCCATTTCCATTTTTCCATTTGCACCAACAAACAAAATTTCCGAATCGCCTGCTAATTTTTTTATAGCATTCGCAATAGCAATTGCCGGAAAAATATGTCCACCCGTCCCTCCACCTGCAATGATAATTCGATAACGTCCCCTACCAGCCTCCCCAAACCCCTCCAAAGGAAGGGGGTTGGCAGCAGCGTAATTATTTTCTTCACCACCCTTGCTCATGTTCTTTTATCAATTGAAGAGTACTGCATCTATCAGCGATATTGGTAAACCTATTATTATTTATTATTTATTATCTCTTATCTATTTTGCCATTACCCTAACCTTCTAAAAGAGGATAGTTGGCAGCAGTATAATTATTTTCTATACCATTTTTTATACTGTTTCTTTTTATGTTGTTGTTTCCAACTCTCCCATTTTTGGAGAGCCGGCGGGGGTTTCTAATTGATCCACATTTCTTGCCACACTTAAAATAATACCGATTGAAAAACACGTAAACAAAAAGGAACTACCCCCCATACTTACTAACGGAAGTGTTACTCCCGTTACCGGAAATAAATTCACAGCCACCGCCATATTTATTAATGCTTGTATAACTAGTGTAAAACTTAAACCCAAGGCAAGAAATGCACCAAAAGCATAAGGGCATTTTTTAAATATGCGTATACTTCTAAAAAGAAATAACAGGTAAATAAAAAGTATAAACATACCTCCAATCAATCCGTATTCTTCAATGATAATTGCAAATATGAAATCGGAATAAGGATGCGGTAAGAAATTGCGTTGCTCGCTATTACCAGGCCCCAACCCCAGAATGCCTCCTTTAGTAATTGCTATTTTTGCCTGGTTTATCTGGTAGTTCTCATCTTTATCAACGTCTTTACTATTGTATATAAAATTTTGTACGCGTTTAATCCAGGTGGGTACGCGGCCCATCTCCAATACTGCCGGAAGATCCTTGCCTTTACCTTCTTCTTTATTGTAATAAGCAATTGAAATCAATACTAACAAAATAACAGGTAAGGCAGCAATTCCTATTGTTGACATTAAATGCTTTGCGCTGGCGCGTCCAATAAATAATAATAACAAGCTGGTTGCCCCAATAATTAAAGCGGTGGATAAGTTTGCCGGAGCAATCAATGCACAAATGATAATAACGGGGATGATTATTGGTAAAAACCCTTTTCGCAAATCTTTGATGACGTCCTGCTTTTTACTCAGTAATCGGCCGAGATACATAAACAGGGCCAACTTGGCCAAATCGGAGGTTTGAAATGTTTGATTAATTACGGGTAGTTTTATCCAACGGCTTCCTTCATTCAATTTGATACCAAAAAAAAGTGTGTAGATTAATAAGGGTATTGATAAAATAAATAGAATTCGTGCGGCTCTTGAATACACTGTATAGTTTACCCGATGCGAAAAATAAATGATCGACATCCCCACCATAATAAAAGCAATCTGCTTAAACAGGTAAACTTCCGTATTGCCTTTATTGAATTTATAAGCAAGCAACCCTGTAGAACTGTAAACTACCAGTAATGATACAAGCGCAAGAATAACTACCAATGCCCAAATGACTTTATCACCCTTTGTTTTGGATCCGATTCCGGCAAAAGCACTTTGTTTTATATTAAAGGTTTCGTTCATTACACGTTTTATAAAAAAACTGGTTACTTATATTTAACAATGAAACACCTATCAACACTAATTTTTTATCGTTCACAAATCTTTTACTGCTTTCTTAAACTGATCGCCCCGGTCTTCATAGTTTTTAAATAAATCAAAACTTGCACAAGCGGGACTCAACAATACCACATCGCCTTTACCGGATAAACGAAAAGAAGCAAAAACAGCTTCCAGTAAGGTTTCTGTGTTTATGATTACTGGTGCTACCAATTTAAATGCTTCATGAATTTTTTGGTTATCCTTTCCCATACAAACAATCGCTTTTACCTTTTCCCGTACCAAGTCATCCAGTAAAGAATAATCATTCCCTTTATCAATACCTCCTAATATTAGAATAGTTGGTTTGGTCATACTTTCAAGAGCATACCAGGTACTATTTATATTTGTAGCCTTACTATCATTAATAAATTCTACACCACGAATTGTTGCTACCGGTTCCATACGGTGCTCAAGGCTTTCAAACGATTGAATAGCATCTCTGATCTTTTCCTTTCTGATTCCAATTGTTGCTGTTGCTATTCCCGCTGCCATCGTATTGTACTGATTATGTTTCCCTTTAAGTGCAAAATCATAAATACTCATTTGCATTTTTTCATCCTTGGTTACTACGGTCATCATTCCGTTCTTAATAAAAGCACCTTTGTTAATTTCATTATTCATGGTAAATGGTAGTGGGTTAGCGTATATAGTATAGTTCCGGATATATTGCATCGTAACAGGATCATCTTCACAGTAAATAAAAAAATCATTTTCATCTTGATTTTGTGTGATCCGAAATTTACTGTTGATGTAATTTTCGAACCGATACTCATAACGATCTAAATGGTCTTCCGTGATATTGGTTAGAATGGCAATCTCTGGTCTGAACAATTTGATATCATCCAACTGAAAACTGCTAATCTCCACAACATACCAGGGTTTGGGATCTTCTGCTACCTGCTTCGCAAATGAATACCCGATATTTCCAACAAGGGCCGCATCTATTCCGCTTTTCTTACAAATGTGATAGATAAGCGCAGTAGTTGTGGTTTTTCCATTGCTGCCAGTAATGCCAATGATCTTACTGTTTCCTTTGTAACGATAGGCTAACTCAATTTCACTGATGATATGGATTCCTTTTGCTCTGATTTTTTTAACCAACTCATTTTTTTCTGGTATTCCCGGACTTTTCATTACTTCGCTTGCATTCAAAATATTTTTTTCAGTATGTCCCCCTTCCTCAAACGCAATGGCATGATGTATTAACTCCTGTTTATATTTTTCTTTGATAACACCTCCATCAGTAACAAAAACATCGTAGCCTTTTAGTTTACCAAGCAAGGCTGCTCCGATTCCGCTTTCGCCTGCTCCCAATATGACAATTCTTTTCATCACGCCGGTTCAATTAATGCATAGCACTGCTACTTAATAAAAAAATTGGTTCTTCGATAGTATAGAATTTAACAGGCCTATACCTTTTAATAATTTGGATATTAGTTTTTACAGGTTTGGATAAAAATGGTTCTTCAAAAGCATAGAATCTAACGGGTAATTTTCATTTGGCTGCCGCTTCTCGGGGCCGGCATTTGGTTTTTCATTGGTATTGGTTATATATGGTGAACTCCTTTATTCAACCAAGACATCAGGAGCTTATCATCTTAATTTCAACGTCACTATCGCCATCACCACCA
>JANNEK010000040.1:0-1951 GCA_031378605.1 Chitinophagaceae bacterium
ATGGCAGCAGGATTATAACTATGAAAGACCGCATGATTCGTTGGGAAATGTTCCACCAGTTTTTTTTAATCCGTTTCCCTAGAATTACTAAAAAACAAAAAACTCTAATTTAGAGTGGCCCGGAAATAAGGGGAGCTTACAATGGAAGTTGTAATACGTTTGGCAGCAGCTTTACTATCAACGACAATACAATCGGGTTTAAAAATATTTTTTCTACAAAAATGTATTGTGAAGGGGTGCAACAGACGGAAGATGCTTTTTTAAAGCAGTTGGAAAAAGTGAATAGGTTTGAGGTGAAGGATAAAGCATTAGTGCTTTGTCAGGGTGAAAAGGTGTTGCTTGAGTTTGAATCAGAATAAAACTTTAATCTAAAATTGCATTGTTTCCATTTGTTCAATAGAAGGCATTTCATCATAAGTTCTTCCGCCCAATTCACGGCCTGCCTTCTTTTTATTTGTGCCACCCCACTGCTTAAAGAAAAAGGCAACTCCCTGATCGGCACACTGTTGACGAATATCCCAAACCCAAGATTCTTTAATCGGTCTTGCTTTTCTTCCACTCTCACCTCCAACAATAGCCCAATGAATATTTTCTAAGTTCATATTATACAAAGGACCAATTAGTGGTTCACACGATAAAAATTTTACTTTGGCATTCGTTTCTCTTAAAAAATCAATTCTATCTTTCACTTTGTCATTTTCTACAGAAACTCCCATCCAAATATTCGTCGTCCAGTTCAGTTTATCATGTAGTTCATATAATCTTTCAGCTCTCTTAGTTAAGACCTGATATGTATGCTGCTGAGTATTATTCATAACTTCAAAGACTCGCTGAATAAAAGAAAGGGGAACATCTTTGTGAAATAAATCACTCATAGAATTAACGAAAACAATCTTTGGTTTTTTCCATTCATATGGAATATGCAAAGCATCATCATGTAACCGAAGCTCAAACCCATCTTTATATTTTTCAATTCCCATCGCCTGTAAACGGCGAGCCATTACTTCAGCATAACAATACTTACACCCGGCTGATATTTTATCACAGCCTGTTGTGGGATTCCAGGTCATTTCTGTCCATTCGATGCTTGATTGTGCCATAATAATTATTTCAGTTTAATAAAAATCTTCTCGTCTTTTCTTTTTAAATGGTCATAATCAATATAGCTTGCACCGCCAAAATCAACCTCTTCCCCTTTAGGATTGCAAGTTACAATTCTATTACGCTTTTTTAAATCCTTAATAACAATATTTACATGCTTAGGCAAAAACTCATTCGTAACAACTAATCGATATATATTAACATTTGATAATCCATTAGGTTTATCTTTCAATGCAGCTAGCAAACTTTGTTCTAAATAATCAAACTGAGTTTGTTTATCATACTCAATTAAATGAGTACCAAACAAATCAGGTTTTTGTTCATTTTTCTTTTTAAACCCTTTTCCTTGAGATGGGTCAGCTTTCCATTTAACTTCAAGCATTCTCTCTAATCCATAAATATGATTTGTTATAAAAAAAACTGCATAATAATTCCCCGGATCTCTTTCTATATAGTGAGAACAACTATAAAAAAATTTATTAAAGGAAAATGCTTTCGTTATAGAGTTTATGTATTCAAATACATTATCAAATTTTGTATCTATAGGAAGAAAATCATTAATAAACTTTCGTAAGTCTTCATAACACTTTCGTTCGAAATCTGTCATTGCAATCTCTGAAAATCTATACATCTGCATGACTGGTAAAAAAAGGACAATTTCAGTATGCCCACTTTTTAATAGCCCGGTTATTTTTCCTCTATCGATATTTGAATAGCCATATGGATCAATAAAAATTAGGTTTCTTTCCGTTTTAGAAAATGAATTCACTTCTTTTACTACCAAGTCAAGCATCTCATCTGCATCTAGATTATAGAACTTAATTTCACAATTAGAAATCTCAATGTTGGA
>JANNEK010000055.1:0-17494 GCA_031378605.1 Chitinophagaceae bacterium
ATGGAGCCGACTATTCAAAAATTGCTACAGTGGCAGCATCTAATTCTTCCCTGAAACACAGTTATACATTCGAAGATAAAAACGCTGATCGTAATTTATATTATTACCGCATTCGTATTATCGAGATTAATGGAATAACCAAAAACTCAGAAGTGATTCTTCTACGAAAAAATAATCAGCGGCTTCCGCTAAAAATGAAAGTAATGCCTAATCCAATCGTTGATGCATTTACGCTGGCTTTTGAAGATAAAATTAATGGAGTAATGACCGTGCGATTAATAGATATGAGCGGACGTGAAGTTTGGAAACGTGTAACAGAGGCATTAGACATCTATAATGTACCCTTGCGTTTAACCGGCCGTTCATTTAACGCTGGCACCTATTTATTAGAAGTAATACTCAATAATGAAAAAGCAGTAGCCCAGGTAATGGTGCAACAACGCTGATTTTTCAAATTGATTTCCTAATTGAAAACCTAATGGTTCCTTGCTTTTATGGCCCGGAACCATTATTTTTTTGAATGGCGGAATTAATTATAAATACTCCAGGTTTAGCTGTTGAAGGAGATTCAAGGATACTATTTCCCTATATTATCTTTTTATGATTATTTTTAGGGAATGAAAGTTTATTTCATCAGCGGACTGGCCGCTGATAAACGCGTTTTTAAACATATTGAACTTCCACCTCATTGTGAAATTATTCACCTGGATTGGATCACTCCTATTAAAAAGGAATCTTTATCAGCCTATTCAAAAAGGCTTGGCGAAAAAATAAATTGTACCGAGCCCTTTTGTGTAGTCGGCTTATCAATGGGTGGTATGATAGCAACGGAAATTGCGCGGCACTACCAGCCAGCCCATACTATATTAATATCCAGTATACCTTGTTCTCAACACTTACCTTTTTATTTTAAATGGGCAGTAAATGTAAGGCTGCATAAAATAGTACCCACCCGTTTTGTTAAATCTGCTGCTATTGCAAAGCGTTTTTTTACAAATGAAACAAAAGAAGACAAAATAATTATTAAGCAAATCGTTCGCGATAGTGATCCAAAATTTATTGTATGGGCCATGGAGGCCATTGCCACCTGGCAAAATAATGAATTGCCCGTTTCATATATTCATATCCACGGAACAAAAGATGAAGTGCTTCCACATCGACTAACACAACCTACTCATACTATTTCCAAAGGAGGGCATTTAATGGTTATGACCAGGGCTAAAGAAATTAACCAAATCCTGCAAGAGATTTTATAATAACCTATTGCCTCCTAATTTAGTATTTTATTGATATAACAAAATTTAATTTTTAAACCCATCTCTTACATTTGCAACCCGGTTATTATAGTAGTGTGGGTTGTTTTATAGTTCGAAGCACTTCATAAATCAGGGTTATTTAAAATAATTTGTTAATGAACTAAAGAAGAAAGTGTATTCAAGAATTGTACTATGGAAATAAAATACATTCAACATATTTCAGAAAAGCTAGCCATCACAGTTAAACAAATTAATAATGTTTACGAATTAAATGCCGGAGGAGCTACCATTCCCTTTATGGCAAGATACCGCAAAGAGGTTACCGGAAATTTAGATGAGGTTCAAATTGCACATGTTGTTGAAGAAATCAGCTATTTTTCGGAGTTAGATAAAAGAAAAGATACCGTTCTTAAAACAATTGAAGGTCTTGGCAAACTTTCTCCTGCATTGAAAAAAAAGATTGAAGATTGTTTTGATACTACGATTTTGGAAGATATATATCTTCCCTATAAGCCTAAGCGAAAAACAAAGGCTTCGCAGGCAATCGAAAAAGGATTGGAGCCCTTGGCAAAGTTAATTTTTAAGCAGGGTATGATAAATACTGAAACAGAAGTAACGGCTTTTGTCAATGAAAATGTGAAGGATACTAAAGAAGCATTGCAGGGGGCGAGAGATATAATTGCTGAATGGGTAAGCGAACATGAACTTGCCAGGAATAAAATAAGGCAATTATTTACGGAGCAGGCAACTCTTTTTGCAAAAGTAGTGATCAGTAAAAAGGAAAGCGAAGAGGCTCAGAAATACCGCGATTATTTTGGATTTAAGGAACTACTTGCCAATTGTCCTTCACATAGAGTATTGGCGATTCGCCGGGGAGAAAAAGAAGGTTATCTCTCCATGGATATTACTATTGAAAAGGAACCGGCAATAGAAGCATTGAATCGAATTTTAATTAAGGCTTCAAACGAAACTACTCCCGAATTAAAAAAAGCTATAGAAGATTCCTACGATCGATTATTAAAGCCCTCTATTGAAAATGAATTTCGGTTGCTCAGTAAGAATAGAGCAGATGAGGAAGCGATCAAAGTATTTGCAGATAACCTTCGGCAGTTATTACTTGCATCTCCTTTAGGATCAAAAAAAGTATTGGCGCTCGATCCGGGTTTTCGTTCGGGATGTAAATTGGTTTGTTTGGATGCCCAGGGAAACCTTGTTTTCGATACCGTAATATATCCTCACCCTCCTCAAAACGATCGTGAAAAATCTATTGCCGAATTAAAACTACTGGTAAACCGATTTAATATTGACGCAATTGGTATTGGAAACGGAACGGCAGGAAGGGAAACCGAACAATTGGTGCGTAATATTGATTTTGGAAAACCGGTAAGCGTGTTTCAGGTTAATGAAAGCGGGGCCTCGATTTATTCAGCATCTGAAGTTGCGCGAGAAGAATTTCCTGAAAAGGATATTACTGTGCGCGGTGCCGTTAGTATCGGTCGTAGATTATTAGATCCTTTGAGTGAACTTGTAAAGATTGATGCAAAATCAATAGGTGTAGGGCAGTATCAGCACGATGTGAATCAAACGAAATTAAAGGATGCGTTGGATAGAGTTGTAGAAAGTGCTGTTAACTTTGTAGGCGTTGATCTTAATACTGCTTCCAAACATTTATTAATGTATGTATCGGGGTTAAGTGCTACGCTCGCCAAAAACATCATTGAATATAGAACAACCAACGGCTCCTTTGGTTCCCGAATGGAATTAAAAAAAGTTGCGTTAATGGGTCCTAAATCTTTTGAACAATGTGCAGGGTTTCTTCGAATTCCCGGGGCAAAAAATTTATTGGATAATTCTTCTGTACATCCCGAGAGTTATGCTATTGTTGAGCAAATGGCCAGGGATGCAAATGCTTCGCTGGAAGAACTTATACGAAAGGCAGAACTCCGCAAACTGGTTGATAAGAAAAAATACATCAACGAAAAAACAGGCGAGTTTACCATTGATGATATTTTGAAAGAATTGGAAAAGCCTGGCCGCGATCCACGTATGCCCATTGAAGAGTTTCAATTTGATGATAAAATCAAATCGATTGAAGATGTAAAAATTGGAATGACGGTTCCCGGACTCGTTACCAATATTACCAATTTCGGTTGCTTTGTAGATATAGGTGTTAAGCAAGATGGATTAGTGCATATTTCCCAGCTAAGCAATGAATTTGTTTCAGATCCAAATCAGGTAGTAAAACTTCAGCAAAAAGTAATGGTTACAGTTACAGAAGTAGATATAATAAGAAAAAGAATCGCTTTAACTATGAAGAATGCTTCTGTATCGGAAAGAACAACTCCTTCAAAGCAACTTTCTGGTATCACAAAATCGAATGCACAAAATCAAATTCAACCTAAAAAAGAAACGCTAAATCCTTTCCAGGCAAAATTGATGGAGTTAAAAAAGAAGTTTGACCAATAGTGATATGTTTTCAAAATTCATCTTACAGACTGTTAACTTATCAATAAAAACCCCCGCTAAAAATAGCAGGGGCATACCGAACCTGGTGATGTGAGGTCACCAAGCATCTTTGTTTAGGTTAATAGAATTTCTAATTACAACAATCGTTTGTCAGGATTTCTTTTCCTGCCATTGTTTTTTCTTTTTGCCGAGATACATATCGAGTAGCATCAGCCCAAGTACTGTATTTACCATCAGGAAAACCGTAGTATAAGTATTATTAAAGAACTTACTCCATTCAATAGTTGGAATTTTATAGGGGAAAATGGATCCACTGCTACTGGTAGCTGTCCAATTTAATTGTCCTAAACCATAAATGAGAATTCCGAGTATCATTGTAAAAAAGAAAATTGTAATACCCCAGATAATTTTTTTATTGATATAAGTTTTCGCCGCAGGGGCTATTTGATAGTGTCCGATTTCTTCCATTACATTGCGCGAAAAGCGTAAAGAGGGTTGATCAAGTTCAAGATTTGATGCAATCAATTGATGTACTTCCAGCAATTGTTCATATTTCGTTTTCCATTGCAGGTTAGTAGCAATCAATTGTTCTATAAAGGATTTTTCATTGGCAGAACTATTACCATCAATAAAATCCCATAGGCGTAACTCCATATCGCTGTTGAATGAGCCGCCATCGGCCAGGGGAGCGTAATTAATTATTGCCATAACAAATTTTTAAATAATTTTTGATTGGTACAATTGGTTGAATGATTTCCACCTGTTAAAATTTATGCCTGAATTATAAAAAATCTGAAACCTTACATCAGTCAATCATATCCTTTACTTCCTCTGCAAAATGCAATTCCATTTTCTCTTTTAGTTTTGCTCTGGCCCTGTGCAGTTTTACTTTTACTGTATTGGGTTCTATGCCAAGTATCTTTCCAATTTCATCCAGGCTTTGTTCTGCTTTATAAAATAGAGTAATTAGTTTAGCGTCGTCTGTATTCAATAATTGAATGGCATTATTCACCATCTGAAATTTAGATTTCTGTTCTATCTGGTTGGCTCTAAAACCCGAATCAATCGTATCTGCCACTTCAAAAACTTTTTCATTATCTAATGAATGTATTTCTAGTTTTCGTTTTCTTAAAAATGTAATACAGGTTGTATTAACAATGGTATATAACCAGGTACTAAATTTTGAATCGCCCCTGAAATTAGCCAGGTTACGATAAGCTTTTACAAATACGTCCTGAGCAATTTCTTCTGCATCTTCCCGATGACTGGCATAACGAAGTGTAATGGTAAACACAAAGTTCTGGTATCGGTTTACTAATTCGGCATACAACTGCTGCTCACCCTGCAGTACCCTGCCAATGATCTCACTATCATTCAGTCCGGTATTCATAACTGCCTATAAGACTACAAGGATGGAATTTAGGTTACAGGGTAAAGTTCGAGATTTCTGATATAGGATTTGTGATTTCTTCCATTACTATCGTCTTCATGAGTTGCCGATATCACTAATGGTCGGGGCTTTTAAAATAAAAGCGTAAACCTGTAACCTGTTATGCCCGGCCATAGTCTTAGTTTGTATAAGTCGGTTAAATAAATTCAACAGGCTTTTTAAAAAAGTTCTTGAAAGACTGTAACCTGAAATACGGAGCAGTAGTCTGATAGAATAAATAAAACAAACATTCAAAAAAATAAAAAATTAAAGTTATGAACCCCGAAACATTAGGTGTCTTTATTCCGATACTATTAGGACTCGGTGCTTTTGCAATGGTATTTGGTTTGCGTTATCTGCGCAATAAAGAGAATATGGCTATGATTGAAAAAGGAATGGATCCCAAATTAAATGCCGTTCGGCCTGCACCGTATAGAAACCTAAAATGGGGTTTGCTGTTGGTTGGTTCTGGAGTAGGGTTATTGCTGGCATATATATTACATCAGCACATTTTAAAAGTAGACTCCCAAGAAGCACCACCAATTTATTTTTCCTTGTTAGCAATTGGAGGCGGTCTAGGATTGATTGCTTCTTACCGAATTGAGAAAAGAGAAACCCTGGATAAATAAATTTGATTTTTCTTACTATCAATATAGTACCCCTTTTATTTTAAGGCAATAACTTTTTAAAAGTTATTGCTTTTTTATTGGAGCTTTAATGACTGTTTCGGGGTTGAATACTAAGTGGTAAGTTTAGGGCTATGCGCACCTATTTTTGTATCGAATTTTTAATAATTACTTTTTCACATTCATCAATTCCAATCCCTTTACTACTAATGGATCTGTTTGATTAACTACTTCATAATAACCCTCCATTCTCCATACCTGCATCGCCATATAACTCTTAAAACGGTTTTTTAATTCCGTTTTATCTTTTGGGGTTAATCCTTTTATGTAAATAGAATCTTTTTTAGCGTAATCGATTAATCGTTTAAGATTATCTTCCTTATACTCAAATTTATTCGCGAAATCTGTTGCTGATTTAAATTGTTTATAATACCCCGTATTTTGCAAGTAAGAATTATAAATAAATTTACTAAAGGTACGATCAGCAAAAAGCGCTGAGAGGTTTCGGGAATAATGGGTAGTGTCGAAAGGAATAAAAATATCAGGCATAATTCCACCTCCACCATATACTTTTCTTTTTTTCTTAAAAGTTAGAAATACTTGTCCGTTATGGTGTACTGTATCTTCTTTGTCAGTTTCACCATTATGAAATCGATCGTATACTTCTTCCCGGTAATCCTGATGATTTTTTGTAAATGGCTTTTGAATATTTCTACCCACAGGTGTATAATATTTAGAAACGGTTAGTCGTAATTGTGAGCCATCACTTAAATCAAATGGTTCTTGTACCAAACCTTTTCCAAATGTTCTCCGGCCAATAACCGTGGCACGGTCCCAATCCTGTAAAGCACCTGCTAATACTTCACTGGCAGAGGCACTAAATTCATCTACCAGCAATACCAATTCTCCGGTTTCAAATAAGCCGGGCCTTTTGCAATTATAATTCCTGCGATCGGCATGCAATCCTTTTGTAAAAAGCACCAATTTACTGCTGTCTAAAAATTCATCCGCAATATCTACGGCTTCATCCAGAATACCTCCTCCATTTCCTCTTAGATCGAAGATGAGTTTCTTCATTCCTAGTTTTTGGAGTTTTTCCATCGACTGCATAAATTCCTCGTAAGCAGTACGTGAAAACTTGTTGAGATGAATAAAACCGGTGGACGCATCTATCATATAAGCAGCATCTATGGCATATTTGGGAATGGTACCTCGGGCGATAGTGGTAGTAACGGAATTGATACCACGAAGAACGGTAACCGGTACATTGCTTCCCGCCTCTCCTCTAAATAGTTTTTTTATTCGTTCGGTTGTAATCTTTGTTCCGGCAACTACCGAATCGCCCACTTTTATAAATTTATCTCCTATTTGTAAACCGGCTTTAAAGCTGGGGCCGCCTTCTAAAACACTTATGGCATGTATGGTATCTTCAATAATATAATATTCAATTCCAATTCCTTCAAAGTTTCCTTTTAAATCTTCGTTGGCTTCGGTTGTATAAACGGCGGGAATATAAACAGTATGGGGATCCAGTTTAACGAGCATAGCCTGTATGGCATCTTCCGTTAAAGAATCGGTTGCAACGGAATCAACATATTTTGTTTTCAAAAGATTCATGACTTCCTGCAGGGAGGAGGTTTTGTTTCTACTAAAAAATCCTTGCGATTCCGGAATATTCTTTCTTAAACGGAATCCAATCCACATCCCGGCAATTAAGGTAAGTGCAAATAATAATGGAAACCACAATTGCAATTTTTTCATCGTTCAACAATTAATTTAAAAAGCCATCAAAAATTAATCACAAGGGCAGGAAGTCGTTCTCATGATTTTTTAACAGGGGCGAAGTTCATAATTAATTCTCAATTATGAACGATACCTTCGTTAAGCGGCTAACGCAAGGGATATAAAAAAGATTGTTTATGGCAATATTAATAGCAGATAGTGGTGCTACCAAATGCGAATGGTGCCTTGTTGAACCAAAAAAGAATACTCAAACTGTTTTTACACAGGGAATAAGCCCCTATTTTTTAAATGCTGCTCAAATTGAATCAATCCTCCGCAATGAACTACTGCCTTATCTTAAAATAGACGATGTTACCAACGTATATTATTATGGTACAGGATGTATAAGCGCAGATAAAGCCCTCTTTGTAAAAAAAGCGATAGCAAGGGTGTTTACAAAACCATCAATAGCTGTTACCCATGATTTAATGGCGGCTGCACGTTCGCTTTGTGGAACCGAAAAAGGAATAGCATGTATTTTGGGTACCGGCAGCAATAGTTGTTATTTTAATGGGAAAACAATGGCTAAGAACAGCCCCGGCCTTGGTTATGTATTGGGCGATGAAGGAAGTGGTGCATCCCTTGGCAAAAAAGTTTTACAGTATTATCTCTATCATACTTTTGATGAAGACCTTACCTATAAATTTGATTTGAAATACAATACTTCGAATGAAGAAGTACTTGAAAATGTTTATCGAAAACCATTCCCCAACCGTTACTTAGCATCCTTTGCCTTATTTCTTGCAGAAAACAGGGGACATTACATGATTGAAAATATTATTGAAGATGTATTAAATGATTTTTTCTTTACACATCTTTGCAAATATGGAGAAAGCTGGAAATACCCAATCAGTTTTGTGGGTAGTGTTGCTTTGGGTTTCAAAGATGTATTAAAAGATTTGTGTGCTGTCTATGAGTTTGAATTGGGGAAAATATTGAAAAACCCTATGGAGGGCCTTGTTGATTATCATTTATCAATTAAATAATTATTTTAGTAAACGTTATAAACGATAGAAGATTCATGAATAATTTTATTAAAGTAACCGAACAGGAAAGCAATTACAGGCATTTGGAGAAAATGACCATTGCAGAAGTATTGCAAAATATGAATAACGAAGATAAAAAAGTACCTCTGGCTGTTGAAAAGGCGATTCCGCAAATTGAAAAATTGATTGCGTTAATTACCGGTAAAATGAAAGATGGTGGCCGTTTATTTTATATGGGGGCCGGAACAAGTGGAAGGCTTGGAGTATTGGATGCCAGCGAAATTCCCCCAACCTATGGTATACCTCATGAGTTTATTGTTGGTTTAATGGCAGGTGGTGAGGAAGCAATCCGGAAATCAATGGAAGGAGCTGAAGATAGTGAAGAAGATGGCTGGAATGATTTATTGAAACATCATATAACTAATAAAGATATAGTAGTAGGAATTGCTGCCAGTGGAACTACTCCCTATGTTATTGGCGCACTTAAACAATGCAGGAATATGGGAATTAGTACCGGGTGTATCGCCTGTAACGAAGGAAGCCCGATGGCCAGCTATGCCGATTGCGCGGTTGAAGTGGTGGTGGGCCCGGAATTTGTGACAGGCAGCACACGAATGAAAAGCGGAACTGCACAGAAATTGGTATTAAATATGATTTCAACTACCGTGATGATTCAATTGGGCAGGGTAGAAGATAACCGAATGGTTAACATGCAACTTAACAACAATAAGTTATTAGACAGAGGAACAAAAATGTTAATGGAAAAGGGTTCTATATCCGATTATGTAAAAGCACAAAAATTATTAATTCAATACGGAACTGTTAAGAAAGCGATAGAGGCTACTAAAAAATAATAGTCCGTTCATAAAATAATAATACCAGCCCCCGGCATTTTTATCGATTCAAACGTTTTTTGTAGTAACTTAAAGCATGAAATAATAAATAATTATTCTGTTACCAATTAAACGCTTTCTTATGAAGTATAAAATTTTACTCCCATTACTTTGTTTATTCAGCACTACCATTCTTTTCGCACAAAAAAAAATATCCAGGGCCTATGCAATCACGAGTTCCGTACAGGGCCAAATGGCATGGGCAGAAGTGAAGTTGATTGATCTGAATAGCGGAGAGGTGGTGCAAAATGTATTTGAAAATAATAAGCCCGGATACCAACTTTTTATGGCACGTAACGGAAAATCGATCCAGGTAAAAACAACTGAGGGAATAGTAACCGATAATAGTCGCCTGCCCTTCTCTACTTTTTCCGCCGCCTGTGCCTTTGATAAAAAGCATAACCGGCTCTATTATACGCCGATGTATGTTAACGAGCTTAGGTATATCGATTTAAACGTTGCCACGCCAAAAATTTTTTATTTTAATGACGAAGCCTTCAGTAAAGCAATTAATCTGAGCGATCCGGCAAATCATATTACACGTATGGTAATTGGAACAGATGGAAATGGATATGCATTGACCAATGACGGAAATCACCTGATAAAATTTACTACGGGCCGTAATCCGGTAATTACTGATTTAGGTGCGTTGCAGGATAATGCTTCCAATGAAAAAATTTCTGTGCATAACCGTTGTACCAGTTGGGGAGGAGATATGATTGCTTCGGCTGATGGCAGTTTATATCTTATATCTGCAAGCCATTCCATATTTATAATAAATCCAGATACACGTTCAGCTAAGTATACCGGAAGCATTAGTGGATTGCCATCTGAGTATTCCAGCAATGGCGCAGTAATTGACGATAATGGGAACTTAATAGTAAGTAGTGCCAGTTCTACCAATGGTTACTATTCGGTAGATATGAATACCTGGAAGGCAGAAAAAATTCCTTCAAACGGAAAAGTATTTAATACTTCCGATTTGGCGAATGGAAATATTGCCTTTCAAAATCAGAAAAAGGCGGAAACATTACCACTGCTTACAAGAAATTTAATATCCGATAAAAAAATATCTCTGTATCCTAACCCTGTTTCTGAAGGTATATTCCGTGTGAGTTTTGATAACAATGAATTAGGAAAATATGAAATTCAATTGTTAGATTTAACAGGCAGAGTAGTTGTGCAAAAAAGTGTATCTGTTGGAAATAAAGGCCAGGTAGTAGAAGTTGAATTAAATAAGCCTGTTTCAAAAGGCACCTATTTTGTAAAAGTATTAAGCAATAGTAAAAAGGCAGTATATGCCAATAAAATTATTATTGAGTAAGACAATAAAAAAAAGTTGGAATCTCAAGATCAGAGGCTGTAAATTGCTACAGCCTTTTTTAATTAACTGAACATTCAACGATGCACGATATTGAACCATTTTATAACTGGCGTCATATTTACGTAAGTGAGCAGGATGAACGTTCCCCTTTTTATGGACGTGTATATTCTGAATTTGAATTTTCTCAAACGGTTTATAATTATTATATACATCCGCAATGGGATGAATTTGGAAGCAAAACCCTGTTTATGAAAGTGCTTATTGCAGATTATGAAGAGAAATATGCAATAATAGAATTAATAGGTGAATGGAATGATGCTATAGAAAATGATATTATGGAGTTGAAAAGAGAAGTAGCAGATGTATTTATGAAAGATGGAATTTATAAATTCATTTTAATTGCAGAAAACGTACTTAACTTTCACAGCAGTGATAAAGAATATTACGAGGAATGGTTTGAAGAAATGAGTGATGAAAACGGATGGGTTGTTATTCTTAACATGCCCGAACAAACACAATATGACTTTAAAAAAGCAAAATTAAATCGCTATTTAGAATTGATGGAAATGGAAAACTGGCGAATCTATAAGCCATTTCATCTGTTCAAAAAAATTGATGAAATTGAAATGAAAAGACTCGGATAACAAACGTTAGCTTTGGTTTTCAATTAACGATTATAGATAGATTAATAGAAATTAAATTTTGGATGAATAGTTTTTACTACTTACTTTTGAAGAGATGACAACAACAAGGTATTATTTTGGTTTCTATTATTATTTCTTTTTTACAAAGAAACCGGGATTACTATTGTTGAATAGAAACTAAAAATAAAAAATCAACATACTGAGTCCCGGCCAAAAGCCGGGATTTTTTTTTGCCTCACCGCTACAAAGGAGTAGCAATAATGTTGAAAATAATTTTAATGAAGAAAAGGAATTTATTTTGTTGTGCTTTGTAGTTCGATTAACGAATTGCGCTTCGTTAATATCAATCCTATGATTTGTATTGATACGATATAGGATATTATTAAATATAAGAATTACAAATCATAAATCATACACGTACATCATGCATAAAAAAGTTTCTATACAAGGATACGAAGGCAGTTTTCACCAGGTGGCTGCCCGCCAATTTTTTGGCAAAAAGGTAGAAGTGGTTCCCTGCGCCACGTTTAAAGAGGTAATAAAAATTGCTTCAAATAAAAAAGAAAGTGATGGTGGTGTAATGGCAATTGAAAATTCAATTGCAGGAAGTATTCTTCCCAATTATAACCTGCTTAAAAAATCGAACCTGAAAATTGCCGGCGAAGTATACCTGCAAATCAAACAAAACCTGTTGGTTAATCCCGGTGTTAAATTGGAAGATATCCGGGAAGTACATTCGCATCCAATGGCTATTCAGCAATGCTTTGGTTTTTTGGATAAATATAATTGGAAACTCATTGAAACGGAAGATACGGCGCTAAGTGCTAAACAGGTGCATACCCACAAAAGCAAACATATTGCAGCTATTGCAAGTAAACTGGCAGCAGAATTATTTTCGTTGGATATGATTGTTCCTAATATTCAAACGATGAAAAATAATTACACACGTTTTCTTGTATTGCAACGGGAAGAAGAAGCCGTTGAGATAGAAGGAGCTGATAAAGCTTCTGTTAATTTTAATACCGATCACTCAAGGGGTAGCCTTGCAAAAGTGCTTACGAAAATCGCCGATGGAGGAATTAATCTTAGTAAGCTTCAAAGTTTTCCAATACCTGGCAGCGATTTTAAATATAGTTTTCATGCCGATATGGAATTTGAAAACCTAGATCAGTTTAAAAAAGTAATTGAACAGATTGTTCCCATGACGGCGGCATTAAAAATTTATGGAATTTATAAAAATGGAATGAAGAAATAAGAAGTAGATATAGAATGCGCATGGGTGCATTTAAAATTGTCGTTCCACTTTCCCCCTCTCCACCAAAGTGGAGAGGGGCTTAAAGGGGTGAGGGACAAAAAAAACAGCGACAATTTTAAATGTACCCATTCGAATCACTAATTCATAAACCTAATTCGAGATTTTTAATTACAAACGATTTCAGCAGTATGATAACAACTTCGAAAAGACTAGAGGGAATTGGCGAATATTATTTCTCCCAAAAATTGCGGGAGATTGATGGATTGAACAAAGAAGGTAAAGCAATTATCAATTTAGGAATTGGCAGCCCCGATTTGCCTCCACATCCTGATGTGATTAAAGTGTTACAGGAAGAAAGTGCAAAACCTAACGTACATGCCTATCAGTCTTACAAAGGCTCACCAGTTTTACGAAAGGCTGTAAAGGAGTGGTATGAAAAATGGTATGGAGTATCCTTAGATGCCGAATCGGAAATATTGCCCTTAATCGGAAGCAAGGAAGGGATCATGCATATTTGTATGACGTACTTAAATGAAGGGGACTATGTTTTGATTCCTGATCCCGGATATCCAACTTATAGCAGTGCGGTAAAATTAGCAGGAGGAATTCCTGTTAATTATGAATTGAAAGAATCAAATAACTATGAACCCGACTTTAAAGAGTTAGATAATTTAGTTGACTCTTCGAAAAAAAGTTCGTCGGAAAAAATTGCGAATGGAACTATTAAGTTAATGTTTGTAAATTATCCGCATATGCCTACCGGGCAGGTAGCTTCTGAAACAATGTTTAAGCAACTGATAGCATGGGCACTTAACAATAACATTTTATTAATCCACGATAACCCATATAGTTTTATTCTTAATGAAACTCCAACAAGTTTATTAAGTGTACAAGGGGCAAAAGAAATTGTTATAGAATTGAATTCTTTAAGTAAAAGCCAGAATATGGCTGGATGGAGAGTAGGCGTAATGTGTGGTGCTAAAGAACGAATTGAAGAAGTTCTTCGTTTCAAAAGCAATATGGATAGCGGGATGTTTTTACCAATACAACTGGCCGCTGCAAAAGCGCTTTCGCTCGGAAAAGAATGGTATGAAAGTGTAAATGCTGTTTATATGGAAAGGCGACAAAAGGTATTTGAATTATTGGAACTATTGCATTGCAGCTATTCAACAGAGCAGGCAGGTATGTTTGTTTGGGCGAAAATTCCTGCAAACTATAAATCGGGATATGAGTTAAGTGATAAAGTATTGTACAACGCAAATGTGTTTATTACACCCGGTGGCATTTTTGGAAGTGCTGGTGATCGTTATATAAGAATAAGTTTATGTAGCCCCGTTGAAAAATTAGAGCAGGCAATTGGTCAGATTTTAAAATTATGATGTTTGATATTGAAAAATCCTATATCCTTCATTAAAAATAATTTAGTCAAATGTTTAATACGGTAACAATAGTAGGAGTGGGGCTTATAAGTGGCTCTTTTGCACTTGCCTTAAAAGATAAAGGGCTCGTAAAAAGAGTTATTGGAGTTAGCCGAACGGCTGCAAGTGCTGATAAGGCACTTGAATTGGGAATTATTGATGAAATACTACCATTAGACGAAGCGGTAAAGCAAAGCGATCTTATATATGTTGCAATACCCGTTGATGCAACTGTGCCAATAATGCAACGTATTCTGGATTTGGTAAACGATCAGCAAGTGGTTGCCGATGCTGGTTCTACCAAACATTTTTTATGCAAGTCATTAGTAAATCATCCGATGCGAAAAAGATTTGTAGCCACACATCCAATGTGGGGTACAGAATACAGCGGTCCTGAAGCTGCAGTAAAAGAAGCGTTTGCCGGACGATCATGTGTAATATGTGAAAAAGAAAAAAGTGATCCGCAGGCAGTGGATACGATGGAGGATGTGTATAAGCGCTTAGGTATGCACATTGTATATATGAATGCGGATTCGCACGATATGCATGCCGCGTATGTAAGTCATATTGCTCATATCACTTCCTTTGCTTTAGCAAATACGGTATTAGAAAAAGAACGGGAAGAAGATGCCATTTTTGAATTAGCCGGTGGTGGTTTTGAAAGTACCGTGCGGTTGGCCAAAAGTAATCCCTCTATGTGGGCGCCTATTTTTATGCAAAATCGTGAACATGTATTGGATGTACTGAATGAGCATATTGTTCAATTGAGAAAATTTAAATCATGCCTTGAAAAAGAGAACTATGATTATTTGTGGGAACTGATGGAGAATGCCAATAAAATTAAAAGGATTATCAAATAAAAATATTTTGAAGAAGCTGAAAGTGCCATGGAAATAATAATGGAGATGGTTTGTTTAGAGAGTCTTCCAGTCTTTTTTAATTAAATTAATTGAAATCACGCAATACAATTGAGTAATAGCATAAAGGCCAATTAATTCAACAGGTAACAGGTAATAAACGGAGATAAAATAGGAGTCGATAAACACTTTATAACAGGATAAAAGACCAATGTTTAATTAGGCGGGGCGCGGCTTTTGCAGTACCTTCGCGCAAAATTTTAAAAACATATGATGACTTTTGCAGAGTTGGGTTTGGATGCAAAATTGGTAAAGGCTACCGATGAACTTGGATACAAAAACCCAACAACAATTCAGGAAAAAGCAATTCCTGTTTTATTGAGTGGTACGAAAGACCTGGTAGGTTTAGCACAAACAGGTACAGGGAAAACAGCAGCCTTCGGATTGCCATTATTGCAATTAGTGGATTCGGCGCAAAAACATCCTCAGGCCTTGGTGGTTTGCCCCACCCGGGAACTGTGTATGCAAATTGTAAATGAACTGGAGCTCTTTAAAAAATTTATGCCTGGTTTATATGCCATAGCCGTTTATGGTGGTACATCAATCGGACAACAGATTCGTGATTTGAAGAGAGGGATACAAATTATAGTTGCAACACCCGGAAGATTAATCGATTTAATTGAACGAAAAGCAATCAATCTCGAAAATATTGAATATGTAGTATTGGATGAAGCAGACGAAATGCTTAACATGGGTTTCCAGGATGATATAGAATTTATTTTGCAGAATACGCCAAAGCGTAATGCTACCTGGTTATTTAGTGCAACAATGCCACCGGAAATTAAGCGGGTTAGCAAAAAGTACATGAATCAACCCGTTGAAGTAACAGTAGGTGTTTTAAATACGGCTAATAAAAATATCGATCACCAATATTTTGTTGCCAATGCACAACATCGCTATCAGGTATTGAAAAGATTGATAGATTATAACCCGGGTATTTATGGGTTGATCTTTACCCGAACTAAAATCGATGCTCAGGAAATTGCTGAGAAATTAACAAGAGAAGGATACGATATTGATGCATTACACGGCGATCTTACGCAACAGCAAAGAGATAAAGTAATGGGAGAGTTTAGAGATAAAACGCTGCAGTTGTTAATTGCTACCGATGTGGCAGCACGAGGTATTGATGTATCGGGCATTACCCATGTAATCAATTTCGAGCTGCCCGATGATATGGAAGTATATACACATAGAAGTGGACGAACTGGTCGCGCGGGCCTCAAAGGTATTTGTATGAGTATTGTACATAGCCGGGAAGTTGGTAAAATAAAAGCTATTGAAAGAATGGTTCAATCTCCTTTTCATAAAATGGAGATTCCTGAAGGAAAAGATGTTTGCCGTAAACAGTTTTTTTTCTTTATGGATAAATTATTGCAATTAGATATCAGCCATGGCGATTATGAAACTTATATTCCAATGATTGCTGAAAAATTTGCAGATGTTACGAAAGAAGAAGTATTGAAAAGAGTAGCTGCATTAGAATTCGACCGGTTCCTGAAAAATTATGAGAACGCTGAAGATTTGAATGTAAGAGAAAGAGAGCGCAAGGAATATAAAGACAGATCGAATGGCGATAGCAGGGGGCCCGTATCTCCAGATCGCAGAAGAGATACCCGTGGCCGTGAGTTTGGTGGTGGAGGAAATGGAGATTACATGCGATTGTTTGTCAATCTTGGAACGAAAGACGGATTTTATAAAGCTAGTTTTCTTCAATTTGTTTTAGATATGAGTGATCTCCGAAAAGAAGCTTTGGGGAGAATTGATATGAAAGAAATGAATAGTTGGATTGAAGTAGATCGGAATGCTGCCCGCCAGATGATTGAAGCCATTGATGGAAAGAAATACAAGGGGAGAAGGATTCGGATGAATGATGCGAATAGCAGATAGCTAAACTATTAATAGCGATTTATGCAAGCAACAACAACATCAACAATGAAAGAAGTTACTCAACAGGCTTGGAGTAAGCGGCCGATGATTATTTCCGGGCCCTGCAGTGCCGAAACTGAAGAACAGGTTTTAGAAACAGCAACAGGGTTAGCAAATACAGGTAAAGTAGATGTATTGCGGGCCGGTATCTGGAAACCGCGTACAAGGCCGGGTATGTTTGAAGGTATTGGAGCAAAAGGGTTACCCTGGCTACAACAGGCAAAAAAAATAACAGGCTTACCTACTACTGTGGAAGTTGCAACCGGTAAACAAGTAGAAGATGCATTAACGTTTGATGTAGATATATTATGGATTGGAGCACGTACAACCGTAAACCCATTTAGTGTTCAGGAAGTAGCAGATGCATTGCGCGGTGTTGACGTTCCTGTATTGATTAAAAATCCAATTAACCCCGATCTTGAATTATGGACTGGTGCCGTTGAACGGGTTGCCAAAGCAGGAGTTAAACAAATTGGTTTGATTCATCGGGGTTTTTCTTCCTATGGCAATACTGAATTCCGGAATGCACCGATGTGGCATCTCGTTATTGAAATGAAGCGACGCAATCC
>JANNEK010000080.1:0-2213 GCA_031378605.1 Chitinophagaceae bacterium
GGTTCAGATGATGACAATTGTACAACATTGTCACCATTGGACAATGATATGGAAAGTCAAGATGAAGAAGAGGAAGAAACGGAATCTACAGATAGGTGTGGGGAGGTCGTGGAAAAAGCGTGGAAGAAGAGAAGCAAAGCACTTTGTACTGACATTGCAGTTGCAGGCTGGATGTGCAGTCCACATCCAGAAATCATGTATGCTGACTGTAACAAGCATGATGGGGAACATAGGGCCGCTACCAGCACAAGACAGTTTCAACGATGATTTGGACATGAGGTATGTTGGTACAGCGTTTATTTGGGGCTTTTGATTTATCTAACACCTTTGTTATTTTGTACGCTTCATTACCTTATTATTTCAGGCGAATAATAATGAAGATGAAGTTGGAAAGAAAATAAATTTGTTTTGGACGGAATTTGAAGATTTCCAGGCTAAAACCGGACCTTATGAACACAGAGAATACATTTTTTGTAACCATCTGGACATCAATGAAGAACGCGTATACATTTGTCATAATAAGGAAACGTTACGATACACAAAGAAATTTGGAAAGTATGCTTGTCGTGTGACATCCAAGATACTTGGGATTGGATCTGCAGAGAGAAGTTGGGGAGACGTGAAGCATTTGAAGTCAAACAAGCGGTCACACATGTCGGCAGATCGAATCAAAAAGCAGGCAACTATTTTTGGGGCCAGTTGCATAGAACAAGCAACAATTTTACGTAAAAAGGAAGAAGGAGATGTTTACAAGACCCTTGAAGCATTTTAGGGATGGTGATTTATTGATGATGGATTCAGATGGTGTTGGTAAAAAGTTAAAAAAACGACCATCAAGCATTTTTAAAGCTTATTACTATGAGGACTGGTAAAAAGATGTGATTCGTAAAAGAGACCCAGTAAATGAAGCTAAATTAGTAAAACAATATGGTGGTTTGATGTGGCAGGATGAGGATAATAATAAGTTGGTTTTATATTCTGATAATGAGAACATGGATTGGTCAAGACTGACTAAGATGGGTGGCGGGTATTGCGTACGGGCATGTGACCCCGAGTACTGAGAAGATGATCCAGAAAAGGAAAACCATGTGGAACCATGGGCGATATCTGTAGATTTAATTACTAGTATTGCAGCATACTATATACTGCACCGACAAAAAGGTGTAAAAGTAGTTGAAAAGGAAGTAGAAATTGATAAGGATGATGAAGGTAATAGTACCACAGATATAGTGAATAAGTCAAGCCATATTATAATTTCTATGATGTTCTACTTTTATTACGTTCATTTTTTATACTGCCTTAACTCTATTTATTGTTACTTTAGAGTATGCACAAATTAATTTATATTGTAATACATTGCAATGCATTGCAATATATTGCGAATGTTACGATTTTGATTTTGGTTACCACTTTTTTTCTGTAAAAGGTAACATTATTTGTTACGAAAATGACCATATTATTACCACCGGAATTACGATGGAAATAATTTATTTTGGTAGATTACCACCCTTGGGGAGGGTAACAAAATTTGGTAAGGTGCAGCTATAAGGTTTTTGGGGTATCAAATCCTGATACCCATAGCTTTCGGGGTATCAAATCCTAATACCCAAAGTTTTTGGGGTATCAAATCCTGATACCCTGTTTTATAAGTCATTTGATGTGAAAAAAATAATTTCCGCTGAGGAATTTTGTTTGGATGATAATTGAAAGACAGGACCATATGCTAAAAGATTAGGGGGTATACCCGTTGCAGATTCTTCCTGTACTCAGCGTACTTATTTGTACCGGTACGATAGAGCTACTATTAGTCCTCTTGCCTCCCCTCTGGCGCTACCACAACTTTTACAAAGGATATAGTAAGGCTATATTTTTAGGTTGAAAAATAATAACACTATCTTTAATTCCCCTGTGTGGCATATTATCAATTTCAATTAAAGTGAATCCATCCTCTTGCGCGCCAGCACAATCTCATACCGGTACATCTGTAAATATTAATAGTATATATTTATCAACCACTACCAGCGGAATGTCTAATTGTGTATAATGTTTTCTCTATTATTATAATTTTTTATCAAAAATATAAAACGCTTGATAAAACATTATAAACAATTGCAACTTTGATAAAAAGTATATCTATTTGTAATTAAATAAATACCTATATGGTAATTATTTTTATCAAGTGGTCCTTTTGCCTATGTATTTCTATCAAAACC
>JANNEK010000128.1:0-4816 GCA_031378605.1 Chitinophagaceae bacterium
CTTCCGCAATAAATTAATAACCCCCTGCTCTCCCGGAAGATGGCCGGCACCAACTGCAATCAATAAGGTTCCTTCACGCATAGCCGTAGGTATTTGACGAACCCATCTCCTGTTTCGGTTATATAAGAGTAAATCCATATACGCTTCCATACCCGGATCACTTTTTCGTACCAGCGAATCCATTCGTTCAAGATCCTGTTTTCGGTAAACATCTACCATTTCAACCGTCGCTTTTTTATAAATATCTATGCTATCAACGTATTTCATCAGTTCCTTTGCCTGGTCTTTATAAGGAATACTATCAAACAAACCCGCCTGGTATTGAACCGTTTCCAAACCAAAAATCCTTTTATCCTGCAAACTTGCTTCTTTCATAATCGACTGCTCCATGCCGTCTTTTTGTTTACAGTTCATTGACTGCTCACTGATTAACCCCGATATCAAAAAAGGTTTAAAGCGATTGATCATTCCTAATGGCAAGGGCGATTTGCTTTTCTTAAAATAGGCTTCCAACCTTGCGTACTCTTCCAATGTTAACAAATCAGAAATTTTTATGCCATCATTCATGCGCATATACTTCATGGCGCCCATCATTTCGGTCATATCGTCCATATCAATTTCAAAATAAACCTTTATACATTTTTTTATAACCGATTTTAAGGGTGAGCTTAAAACTGCATCTTCTGCACACAATACATGCATGGTTCCAAAAAGATAGGAAGGTTGGTTCAAACCATTTCCGCTGATCTCCCACAATAATGTATTAAGCTTTTTAGTTTTAAGGACGGGCTTCGGCTGAGTGGAAGGCTTAGTGGTTTTTTTCTTTGCAGGCTGTGATTGACCCGGAATAAGCATCATTACCGTTAGAATCCCTAAAAAAAATTTCTTTAAAGTCATTTGCGTTTAATTTGTTGCGTAAATTTAGAATACATTTACGATTATACCCCAACCTAATAACCCAATTATGAGACTTATTTTATTATTCCTGGCAATAGCATTGTTTTCGCCTGTACTTTTCTCTCAAAAAGATAAAGATATCCCGGCATGGGGTAAAATCGATAAGGCTGATTTGGAAATGAAAGAATGTGATATAGACCTGAAAGCTGAGGCAATGATTTTGATTGATAAAGGGGAAGTGGACTTTCAGAAAGGGACAAAATATGAATTTGCTTTGAAGAAAGATATTCGTTCGCGGATCAAAATATTTAAGGAGAAGGGGTTTTCCTATGCCGATCGAAAAATATATTATTTTAGCGACAACAACTATGAAAGATTAATTGATGTAGATGCCGTTACTTATAATTTAGATGCCTCAGGAAAAATAGTTGAAACTAAAGTGGATAAGAAATCTTTTTTTCGGAAAAAGGAAACAGAAAACACCTCATCGATTTCCTTCACTTTTCCGGACGTAAAGATTGGAAGTGTTCTAGAGTATAGATATACGATTGTTCGTGAGAATTATACCGATATTGATCCATGGGGCTTTCAGGATGAAATACCTACGCGAGTAAGCGCTTTAAGTATTTCCTTTCCCGAGTATTTTCGATTTCTCCCAAATTCCCGAACCAGTTTTCCGATGGAAAAAAAGGAAGATCAAAGCCAGCGTAGTATTCTTCTTTCAGGCGAAACTTACAGGTATCGTTCGGATGATTATTATTATAAAATGAAGAATGTACCAGCATTGAAGACGGAACCTTTTATGGGATCAAGGCGCGATTATCTGCAGCAAATCGAATTTCAATTATCTCAGTTAGAATATCCAAACCGGCCTACTATTGATCTTGGTAACACCTGGCCCCGTTTGGTAACCTCTTTATTAGAAAGTGAAATTTTTGGCGACCAGATCAAAAAGAATTTATCGCGGGGGGCTGAGCTTGAATCGAAATTGTCAGCAGCTAAAAGTCCTACAGAGAAATTGCAGGTTATCTATAGATACGTGCAAAAAACTATGGAATGGGATGGGAAAGAAGATTTTTATTGCTCAAGTGCAAAAGATTGTTGGAGTAAAAAAGCCGGAAGTACCGGCGATATCAATATCATATTATTGAATTTATTAAAAGATGTAGGAATTGAAGCTTATCCCATGTTGTGCAGTACCCGCGATCATGGGAGGGTTTATAGTGCATATCCCTTATTGAGCCAATTTAATTCTTTGGTGGTTTATGCAGCAATAGGCGAAAAAGTATACATTTTGGATGCTTCTGATAAATACAATCCACCACACCTGATCCCTTTTGATGTATTGGGTTCTGATGCATTTTTGGTGGACAAGGAAAAAAGTGGATTTGTGCAGCTTTGGGATAGTCGTTATATCAAAAAAAATTTTATTTCAATTTCGGGTAACATTGGAGACGATGATCAGCTAGTAGGGGAATCGAATATCATTAGTTATGATTATGCGCGAAATCCAAGAGTGAAATCTCTTAAAGACGGAAAAGATAAGTTTACGTCTAAATACCTTACCGAGGACCAAAGCAATTTAAAAATAGAAGGGTTGGAAATTAAGAATAGTGACATTGATACCCTTGCGTTAGAACAAAAATTTAGGTTTAGCAAATCAATTAGTGGGTCGGGTGATTTTAAATATTTTACCCTTAATATGTTTTCAGGGTTTGATAATAACCCTTTTTTGGATGATCTTAGGCAAAGTAATATTGAGTTTGGGTATAACCAATATTATATGATGATGGGTAGCATTGGTATTCCTGAAAATTGCCAGTTCGAAGAGCTTCCCAAAAACATGATGATGATCATGCCGGATACCAGTATTGTCTTAAAGCGAATTATGGAAGTATCGAATAATCGTCTTAATTATAGAATTACCATCGAATTTAAGAGACCAAATTATGATAAAACAGAATACGAAGAATTTAAAGAATTCTATAAAAAATTATTTGGCACCTTAAGTGAGCAAATAGTATATAAAAAGAAAGCTTATCCAAAACCCTGATTTCCCCAACAATTTATTGATTATACTATGAAGCAGTTCTCAATATCCTTATTGTTCCTCATTGTATCTCATTGTCTATATGCACAGGAAAGGCCCCAATATGCTGTCTCTCTTATTCCAGATAGCCTCAAAAAAAATGTAAATTCTATTGTACGGGAGGAATCGGATATTCTGATTGTAAGAGGACCCGGCAAAGTTAAGCAAACTGTAAAAAAAGTAGTGACTGTGCTTAACGACAAGGCAGAAAGTGAACTTTTTTTTTATGAATACTACGATGAATTTAAAAAGATCGATGATATTGAAATAAATATTTATGATGAAAATGGTAAGTACCTGAAGCGCAGTAGGAAAAGAGATTTACACACTCAAAGTGCTGCCGATGGAGGTTCGTTGGTCACCGATGATAAAATAATTTATGCATCCCTGCGTACAGAAAGATACCCTATTACCATTGAAATTAATTATGACATCAATTATGAAGGAATCGTGGAGTTCCCCGATTTTTATCCTCAAACTACGGAGCAATCAATTCTTTATAAATCCCTTTCCATCACAACGGATTCCTCTAACAAAGTACGCTACAAGAATTATCGTTGTTCAACATTACCTTTAATTACTAAAAATGAAAATGCAATAACCTATACATGGGCAGTGAAAAACGTTCTGCCTTATGATCAGGAACCTGGATCTGCCAAAGGAGACGTTCCTCATGTATTGGTGGCTCCAACCCTTTTTGAAATGGATAATTACCAGGGTAATATGAGTACTTGGGATAATTTGGGCAAATGGCATATTAGTCTTAACAATCAAACAAATAAAATTAAAGCCGATAAAATTACATTTTACCAAGACTTAGTTAAGGATGCTAAGAATGATCGGGAAAAAGTTCAACTATTATACAAATATCTTCAGGATAATTTCCGCTATGTAAGTATTCAATTAGGTATTGGCGGCTTGAAGCCGTTTTCCGCCGAATTTGTAGAAAAGAAAAAATACGGCGACTGTAAGGCGCTCAGCAATTTTATGTACGCGATGTTAGATGCCGTTCATATTAAAAGTCATTACGCTATTATTAATTCCGAGTATAAAAGTATGGCTGTTGATAAAGATTTTCCACATCACGGATTTAACCATGTGATACTTTGTGTGCCTCAGCCATCTGATACTATCTGGCTTGAATGTACAAGTCGTACCCAGCCTTTTGGAAGGCTTGGAAATTTTACTGAAAATAAAAATGCTTTTTTAATTACAGAAAATGGAGGAGTAATAGTGCCTACCCCTGCAAGTAAAGCAGAAGATAATTGGATGCATACATCTTCTTTTATCAATCTTGCTGAAGATGGTTCAGGTAAATTGAAAGTTGATATCACTCACAAAGGAGAATTTACAGAATGGGCAGATCATCTAATAGAGTCAGATGAGGCCGAACGTAAAAATCAATTGATAAACCAAGCTGGATTTAAGCAACCTGATTTGCTTCAAATTTCTAAGAAAAATAATGATGGATTAGATTATACATTGCACTATGATATGGAATACGAGAAAGTACCTGATTTTATTGCCGGTTCAAAGTACTTTTTAAATTCAAGGATGTATAAGTTTTGGAATAGAGCACTGCCGAAATCAGAAAAAAGACAAAACGATTATTATATGGAGTTTCCATTAATAAAGACCGACAGTACTATTTATCAATTGCCTGATGGTTTCGTGATTGAAAATTTACCCAAACCCAGTTCTATAAAATATTCATTGGGTAGCTATCAATCTACTTATTTTTTTGATGCAGCAAAGCGTCAATTAATAACAACCTGCAAAGTAAAAATTGACAAACACATTATTCCTGCTGCACAGTACCAGGAAGCTTTA
>JANNEK010000146.1:0-16901 GCA_031378605.1 Chitinophagaceae bacterium
CGTAGCCCGCGATAACATGCCTGTACACCTGCACTATAATATTGAATCATTAATTGTTCATAGTCCTTCAAATGCTCGCTCAATGGTTCTAAAACTGCTTCGGGTCCACCACCCTGGTATTTAGTAAAGTGGAACAAATTACCATCAGACTTCGCATGAAAGAAATGAATTTACCTAAAACTACTTTAAATGATGCTTTATTGAAAATAAAATAACCCCGCGAATACAGGGTTATCTTGTATTGTTTATACCCTCATATAAACAAAACTAACTTATGCAAATTCAGTTAAAATTTAATAAGAACCCAACTTAAGGTACAAATGAATTCGACCTTTTGAAGTGCAAACGATTGTATTTCCAGTTACAATCGTTTGTCCATTTTTTTTTTGGATTAGTTTGCAGTAATATCGCTTATGGAAAAGAAACTACCAACGATTAAGGAGATTGCCAATAGGCTGAATATTTCTATCTCAACCGTGTCACGTGCCTTACACGATCACCCGAGCATTGGCCTGCGTACCAAGACCCAGGTAAAAAAATTAGCTGAAGAATTAAACTATGTTCCCAATCAAACGGCTATCTTTTTTAAACAGGGCAAAACATTTACCATCGGAATCGTACTTCCGAATTTGCGTGAAGAATATTTTTCACTTGCTATAAGCGGTATTGAAGAAACAGCTTTTGAAAACAATTATATCGCATTGATTGGGCAATCACACGATGATGTGGAAAGAGAAAAGAAGATTATTGAAACAATGAAGAAGCATCGGGTAGATGGCTTATTGGTATCTATTTCGAAAGAAACTTCTTCATTGACACATTTTGAAGAATTACAACAATACAATATTCCGGTCGTGTACTTCGACAGAGTGCCCGATGCACCGGATATCCATTCTGTTTGGTGCAGTTTGTATCACAGCTCTATAAGTGCCATCGATTTTCTGGCACACAAGGGGCATAAACGAATTGGATATATACAAGGACCGGATACACTCACCATTAAAAACGAACGGCTTCAGGGTTATTACGAAGGATTGAAGAAAAATAAAATTACAGTGGATGAATCACTGATCGTTAATAGTGATCTTTCTACCAAAGGCACACAAATAGCGTTGGAAAAATTGATTTCTCAAAAGAACAGACCCACAGCAATTATAGCGTTCAACGATTATGTTGCGTTAGATGCCATGCAACATGCACGTAGTAAAAAATTAAAAATTAATAAAGATGTTTGTTTTGTAAGTTATGCAAACCTTCCGATAACCCATTACCTCGAAACGCCCCCATTGGCATCGGTAGAACAATTTCCCTATGAACAAGGCATCCGGGCAACTGAGTTGCTTTTAAAACTTATTGAGGGTAAATCGAAACTGGATTCCTTTCCGTTCGAAAATATTGTACTTAAAAGTGACTTGGTTATTCATTAGTGAATAGTTAATAGTACATTAAGCATATTGCTCTAAATGGGCTTTTCTTTAGAAATTTGAATGCATTGACTATTCACCATTCACTATTCGCAATTCACTATTAACTATCTTCGCATTTCTAAATAAGCAACTATGCAATACCGGATCGAAAAAGATACCATGGGCGAAGTACAGGTACCTATTAACGCATTATTTGGTGCACAAACTCAACGCAGCATTGATAATTTTAAAATTGCGGAAGATATAAACCGCATGCCCAAAGAAATAATAAAAGCATTCGCTTATTTAAAAAAAGCAGCGGCATTAACGAATTTAGAGGCTGGAATTTTATCGAAAGAAAAATGTGATCTTATTGGTAAAGTTTGTGATGAAATAATAGCTGGTACACTCGATGAATATTTTCCCTTGGTGGTTTGGCAAACGGGTAGTGGCACCCAAAGTAATATGAATGTAAATGAGGTAGTGGCTTATCGTGGCCATGTATTAAATGGAGGAAAATTAGATGACAAAGAAAAATTTTTGCACCCTAATGATGATGTAAATAAATCTCAATCATCGAACGATACTTTTCCAACGGCCATGCATATCGCCGCTTATAAAATGCTTGCTGAAATTACAATTCCTGGCATAGAAAAACTTCGTAACACGCTTGCTGAAAAAAGTAAGCAGTTTATGCAAGTAGTAAAAATTGGCCGCACTCACTTTATGGATGCAACGCCGCTAACCCTCGGACAAGAGTTCAGTGGTTACGTTTCACAGCTCGATCATGGATTGAAAGCAATAAAAAATACTTTATCTCATTTAAGTGAACTTGCTCTTGGAGGTACTGCGGTAGGAACAGGCATCAATACCCCGCCGGGTTACTCAGAAAATGTTGCCAGGCATATTGCTACTCTTACCGGATTGCCTTTTGTTACTGCAGAGAATAAATTTGAAGCACTGGCAGCACACGATGCCATTGTAGAAACACATGGTGCATTAAAGATGGTGGCAGTTAGTTTAATGAAAATTGCAAACGATATTCGTATGTTATCTTCCGGTCCTCGCAGCGGCATTGGTGAAATTTTTATTCCAGATAATGAACCCGGCTCTTCGATAATGCCCGGAAAAGTAAATCCAACGCAATGTGAAGCTTTAACAATGATCGCTGCACAGGTAATGGGAAATGATGTTACAATTGGAATAGGAGGAGCAAACGGCCATTTTGAATTGAATGTATTTAAACCGCTAATGATTTATAATTTCCTTCATAGTGCGCGGCTAATCGGTGATGGTTGTGTAAGCTTTAATGATAAGTGTGCAATCGGACTTGAACCTATTGAAGCAAATATAAAAAAGCATGTAAACAATTCTTTAATGCTCGTTACTTCTCTTAATACTAAAATTGGTTATTATAAAGCAGCCGAAATTGCACAAAAGGCACATAAGGAAGGAACGACCTTAAAAGAAATAGCCGTAAAATTGGGATATGTTACGCCAGAGCAGTTTGATGAATGGGTAATTCCCGAAAATATGGTGGGATCCATTAAGTAATAAACATCCTGTAAACTATATCAGAGTTATGGTAAGTATAAATAACATATAACGCTCATCCACAGTGGAAAGAAAAGAGATACTTCTTAAAATAGTTTCACGCTTTCTTGGCAAGTAATAACCACAGGAGTACAAAAAAATATTTCGTGCCTTCGTGGCAAGAAATAACCGCAGGAGGCGCAAAGTCGCAGAGAAGAATACTGAAAATTCCTTTGTCTGAAAAGATTTCTGTATTCTTCTACCCTAAAAATTACTACAGCACAATAAGTTAAGCTTACTAAGAAATCTGAGAATTATCACTAACAACTGAACTTGTTACAACAGTTGAATGCTCCTCCTGTGAATGTTTTTTGAAAAATCTTTTTTGATAAAACAAAATAATGATTACCCCGGTAGAAATAGATGCATCTGCTATATTAAATATGGGAGAGAAAAACGTAAAACTTTCACCACCCCAAAAAGGAACCCAGGAAGGGAATGTTTTATTTTCGAGTATCGGCAAATACAACATATCCACCACATTGCCATGCAGAAAAGATGAATAGCCTTTAAAAGATGGTGCAGCCAATCCCACATACCCCGAATAATCGTTTGAAAAACGATCTATTAACATACCCTTGTCAAAAATTAATCCGTAGAATAAACTATCGATTAAATTCCCGAGGGCGCCCGCAAAAATCAATCCCACGCAAACTATAAAACCACGATGATACTTTTTACGAACAATACTTTTAATATAAAAAATACCAAATATAACGGCCACTAAGCGAAAAAGGGTGAGTGCCATTTTACCCCAATCACCCCCAAACTTCCAACCCCAGGCCATACCAGCATTTTCAATAAAATAAAGTCGGAACCAATTTGGTAATAAGGTAATATGTTCTCCGTAATGCATATTTGTTTTTACCCAAATTTTTAAAGATTGATCCGCAACAATAATAGCCAGTATAATTATAACAACTGTTCTGTTCTTCACATCAAAAAATTTTGTGGGCAAAGATAGGTAAAAGCATGGAGCCTGTACCAATACAAGTGCATTCCTGATCCAAAAATTATCTTTCTAATAACAATCAGGATCGTATTATCCTCCTAAGGTCGACAGGGGTATTATGTTCATTTATTATTCTTCAAAATACACCCTCTTCACCCGTTGAGAAACGCCGGTTAAAATTTCGTATGGTATTGTTTGTGCCCATTGAGCAACCTGGGCAACAGGCAATTCGTTTCCAAAAATAATTACGTCATCGCCTTCCTTCACCCCGGGGATGTCTGTTATATCAATCATCGTCATATCCATGCAAATCGCTCCTACAATGGGGGCGAGCTTTCCATTCACCCAAATTTTTCCAGCGCCCCTGCTTAAAGATCGAGGATACCCATCGGCATAACCGATACGAATAGTGGCAATTATCGAATCTCTTTGAAGTATACCACTCCTGCTATACCCTACTGTTTCACCAGTTTTCAGTTTTTTGAGTTGAGCAATCGTTGATCGAAGCGTAGAAACTTCGGTAATGTTTTTTGTACTAACATCAATGCCATACAAACCAATTCCCAATCGCACCATATCCATTTGAAGAGATGGATGCCTGCTAATACCTGATGTATTCGCGATATGTTTTAAAACGGGATAAGCAACTATATCTTCTACCTGTTTGCTCATTGTCAGAAATAGTTCAGCCTGATGTTTTGTAAAACTATCCTGTGATGAATCTTCGCTTGCTACTAAATGACTAAAAATTGATTGTACTTTAAACGCATTTGATTTGAGTACATCGAGTACCACAGGCAATTCGTTGGAAGAAAAACCCAGGCGGTTCATTCCGGTTTCTAATTCAATATGCACAGGATATTGCTGAATTCCCTGTTTATGTAAAAATAAGGCAAACTCATTTAATAACTTTATAGAAAACAGTTCAGGTTCCAGGTTATTTTCTACCATTACTTCAAAGGCCGATTCATCGGGGTTCATAATCATAATGGGCAGATTAATTCCTGCCTTACGTAATTCAACGCCCTCATCTGCGTAAGCAACAGCCAGGTAATCGACTTTATGATATTGTAATACGCTGGCTATTTCAAAGCTTCCACTGCCATAAGCAAACGCTTTTACCATAACCATCAGGTGTGTGCCCTCCTTTAAAAGTTGCTGGTACTGCTTAAGGTTATTTACCAAGGCAGTAAGATTGACTTCTAATATTGTTTGATGAACTTTTTGCTCCAGTAATTTATCAATCTGTTCAAAGGCAAAAACACGTGCACCTTTTATTAAAATGGTTTCATCTTTAAAACGAAGGTGGTTAAAATCATTTTTAAATTCTTGTACAGTATGATAAAAAATGGATTCAAGACCTGGTATTTTGTGAAAGAAATGTTGATGCTGACTCAATCGTTCTCCAATGCCGATAAAACGGTCGATTTTTCTTTGCTCGAGAGAAGTTGCCACTTCCACATACAATTCATTTTCTGATTTTCCACTTTGTAATATATCGGATAAAATAAGGGTGCGTTTATCATGTTGCTGTTGCTGCAGTAAAAAATCAAGTGCTATTTTTAATGAGCTAATGTCTGCACTGTAACTATCATTTATTACTGTACAATGATTTATTCCATTTTTTAATTCCAGTCGCATACTTACTGCCTCCAAAACTTTCATCCTTTTGAGAATGCCTGAAGGTTTTATTCCGAGGTGTAATAGCAAACACCAGCAGTGAATGGCATTTTCTACCGACGCATCATCCGTAAAAGGAATGCTGATTTGTTGATTCTGATCTTTCCAGGAAGCAGTAATAAGTGTATGCCCGTTTTCTTTATAAATAGTTAGTATTTGAAGAGAGGCATCAGAAACGGAACTCCAGTTGATCAACGTAAAAGGCTTCGAACGCCCATCATTCCGTTGTTGCCATAACAGAGCGATTGATTCATGAATTTCAGGGTAATCCTTACAATAGACAAGCACTTCTACATCGGTAAATAATCGCAGTTTTTCATTTACTTTTTGGCGCTTATTTAGAAAATTTTCACCGTGTGCTTCTCCAATATTTGTAAAGATGCCTATGGTGGGTTGAATAATTTTTTTTAATTTATCCATTTCACCGCTTTGCGAGATACCGGCTTCGAAAATTCCTAATTCATGTGAAGCATTCATCGGCCATACACTAAGCGGTACACCTATTTGAGAATTATAACTTTTGGGATTACGGATTATACGGTAGTTATCTTCCAATAATTGATTCATCCATTCTTTCACAATCGTTTTTCCATTACTACCGGTAATGCCTATTACCGGAATCGAAAACTGTTTACGATGAGCACCCGCTAATTGTTGTAAAGAATTTAAAGTATCTGGCACCAGTAAAAAAATTCCACCTGGAAAAATAGATTCATCAGTCGTTTCACTGATAACAAAATGCCTCACTCCCTTTTCATATAATTCCGGAATAAATGAGTGGCCATTTCTTCGAGGGCCTTGCAAAGCAAAAAACAAAGAAGTGGCAGGAAAAATAATCTTTCGGCTATCAATAAGCAGGTGCTCAATAATTGTTTCAGCATTCACGGAGGTCTTGCTGTTAATTAAGCTGGCAATATCTTTAATTGTATACGACAAATAATAACAAATTAAATCAACGAATAGAATCATCTACGATATCGGGCGGTGTACCTTTCTTCTGTATAAACAAGGAGTAGAAAATAGACCCGCCAAGGCAGATCATTATTACTCCCAGCGAAATAAATACCTGGATATTTTTGGGTATCCAATTATTGACCCAGTGCTCTGCAAGCATTTTAATTCCGATAAATATTAAAACGATAGCAATTCCCTGAGGCAGATAATCAAATTTAGAAATGGCCCCCCTTAATAAAAAGAATAAGGAACGTAAGCCCAATACTGCAAATATATTTGATGTATAAATTACAAGCAGATCGGTAGAAATGCCCAACACAGCCGGAATTGAATCGAGTGCAAAAACTAAATCAATTGCTGCCAGCATTATTACCACAACAAACAAAGAACTATAAAAACGTTTTCCGTTTTCGCGGAACACATATCTACCCTCTGCGTCGTTTGAAACGATTGGCAGAAAGCGTTTAAGTAATTTATAAATTTTTGAGTTGTAAGGATCAAACTCCGCATCATCAGTGGCCGTAAACATTTTGTATCCCGTAAAAACCAGGAAAGCACCAAAAATATAAAGTATCCAGCTAAATTGATTTACCAACGCAACGCCAAGGGTAATAAAAATAACTCTGAATACGATCGCCATCAGAATACCAATAAGCAACACCCGACCATAATATTTTTCCTTTACCTGGAATGCTGAAAATATTAAAATGAACACAAATATATTATCAATACTCAGGCTCCATTCCATTAAATAGGCACTTAGGTATTCGAGTCCAAGTTGCTGTCCTTTTTCGATCCACATAAAAACGAAAAATGCAAGAGCCAGCAAAACCCAAAACATAGTTTGGTAAAGCGCCTGCCTGATCGTAACTTTTTGATTTTTTTTACTTAACAACCCTAAGTCAAAAGCAAGAGCCAGTATCAAAACGATTCCAAAAACTAAATATGAAATTTGGTCAGTATTCATAAGAAAATATAGGTACAAAGATACGTGCCCTCCCTCGTTAACAGGCTATTGATGGAATATTACTATGGTTTGGCAGGTAGAAATTATATTCTAAAAAAATAGCGCAGCTACTTTCATTTTTGATATTTCCGCTTCCGGAAAAACTGGTAAAGAATCCCAAATAACAAAACGAGCATTATCGGTAAACCAATATTTATTAGTTGCCAGAATGTTTTACTGCTTTCAATTTTTTTTGCATCCAGTAAACGAAGCGTATAATCTTTAGAACGTGTAGCTAAAATACCCGAAGGATTGGTGAGATACTCGATACTATTCAATAAAAAATCGCGGTTGGCGTATTGAACCTGGGTAAATTGATTAAATCCCATTTCTAATGGCCCTTGCTGTTGAGAAAAAACATTGGTTACTATATCCGCATCTGCCACTACAATCATACTATTAGCTACCTGACTGGATGCGAGAAAAGGTTGTTTATAAATTTCTGCAAGAGTATCCAACGTACCTTTTGACAGCCGATTACTATAAAGAGAAGAGAATTTCCCTTCCAGTAATACTGCAACCGGAATAAATGATTTATTAAATGTTTTTAAATCTTCCTCTGTTTTTACACTGTTAAGCGAAACCATTGCAGGCGTTACAAGCGTTCTGGTATTGGCAGATGTAGCAAGCAAAATAGTTTTAGTAATTCCGGGTGTTTTAATTGTATCCAATGAATTTGGAAAGATAGAAAGAACCTGATTCAGGTTTTTTGCAATTGGATGATCTGAATAAGAGTTTAACAGGGGAAAATAAGGCCAGTTCGTTAACTCCATTTGTGGTTTATCACCCAAATTACCAACTACCAGTGGAACTTTATCGCATTGCAGATCCTGTATCAAATCTGCATTAATACGTACACCATATTTAAACAATAAATCTTCAAGGTTAAGGTTTCTGTCGAACGCAACAAAATCACTTTGTTTACGCATCAGGCTATCCATCTCGGCGTATAGCCGGTCGATCATCCAAATTATTTTACCTCCATTCATTACATACTGATCGAGTTTTAGTTTTTGCCGATCATTAAATGTTTTAGTAGGCTTAACAATAATTAAGGCATCAAAATTCAAAGGAATTACAGGAACACTATCGATTGGTAAAATTGAAAAGCGATAATTTTTTCTAAGCGTATTATCAATTAAATCAAAAACATTATAGGTTAGAGGTTGTCCGTTACCTACCAAATAACCAATGGTTGCAATGTTTTCGGAAGAAACTTTTTGGATAGTGCTGATAAGTTTATACTCCAATAGAGCTTCTGCATTGTTTAATGAACTAATACCACCTTGCATATCCTGCCCTTGCAAAAAATCTACGGGTAGCATACGATCTTGATAATTTATTACTGCCCCTGGAAAAAGATATCGCTGTTCTTCTCCTTCGCCCTCCTTTGCCTTTACCCGTACATTGGTAGGTTTAAGACCCATACGTATAAGGGAGTCCATCGTAAAACCAACGGTAGAATCGGTACCGGGTCTTTTAAAACTGACTTGAATGTTTCCGCCGGCATATTCTTTAAACTCCTGCAATAATTCGCGGGCATTGTTACTTAATTTTTTAAATCCGGCCGGCATATCGCCATCAAGAAATACAGTAACCGATAATTTATCCTGTAAATTTTTTAAGAGTTTTTTAGTGGGGTTGGATAAGGTATATCTCTTCTCTTTGGTTAAATCAAAACGATAATGTAATTGGGCTGCTATAAAATTGATGGCTATCAATACTACAAGCAAGTAAATCCAACTATGTTTTGAAGAAAGAATTTTTCTCATAACAACAATGCGCTTTATCTTTTTACGAGGTTACGATGAGTAAGGGTTAAAAAAAGGCCAATAACACTAAAAAAATAAATAATATCCCGTGTATCAATTACGCCCCGGCTGATACTGCGATAGTGAAAATCGATTCCTGCCATTTCGATATAATAATCTGCTCCCGACTCAAATGCCGGAATTCGGCTTATCGCATTAAAACCACTATATAAAATAAAGCAGGCAAACCCACTGATAATAAAAGCTACTACTGCATTGCTGGTATAACTGCTGCAGCAAACGCCAATAGCCGTGAACACTGCTGAAAGAAAAAATAACCCGATATAAGAACCAATGGTTGCCCCGGTATCAATTCCCCCCTCAGCAGATAATTGCTGAACACTTATTATATAAATTAATGTTGGTAATAATGCAATGAATACTACCATTAATGCACCAAGATATTTACCCATTACTAATTGCCAGCGGCTGATGGGTTTGGTTTGAAGGAGCTCGAAGGTGCCCGTTTTAAATTCATCAGAAAAACTACGCATGGTAATGGCCGGAATTAAAAGCAATAATATACGAGGAGCGAGCTCAAAAAATTTATCCAACGTGGCGTATCCAAAATCTAGAAGATTGGTATCGGGAAAAACAAATAGGAATAATCCATTTAATAAAAGAAAAACAACGATCGCAATATACCCGGTAAGGCTGCTAAAAAATTGCCGGAATTCTTTTTTACAAACAGACCACATGGTTACGAAAATACTAGTTTATAGGTAATAAATTGGAAGTTGTTGCTGGAATGGAATAAATTCCTATATTCGAATCCGAAAATTAAACCTTCCTGTTAAAATAAATATTTGGTTCCAGGCAATTAATATAAACCGGTCTAACCAAAACCAACTGCATCTTTCCCTCCCTGGTGGAGGGATTTTTTTATTTATAGACGAGAGAAGAATATTTCGATTGATCCAGATTAATTTTATCGACAAACTTTAATCTGAAATTAAAAAACAACATAGCGATGAATGCTTCGGACTTACCTGTATTATTATAAAATTAAAGGGCCATAGAGATTTTAAACCGCAAAGCTTTCTCCGCAACCACAGGTGCGGCTTGCATTTGGGTTACTAAAAAAAAATCCCTTTCCGTTAAGGCCATCACTAAAATCAAGAGTAGTATTTACGAGGTATAAAAAACTTTTAAGGTCGGTAACAACTTTTACATCGTTATCTTCAAAAACCTGGTCTGTAGGTTTAAGTTCGGTATCAAAATCAAGTTTATAACTAAGTCCTGAGCATCCACCACCCACAACTCCTACTCTTAAAAAGTAAGTGGAATCGGTAGCAATGCCAGCATCCGTCATTAGCTTTCTAACTTTTTCTTTTGCTTTATCGCTAACATATATAACATTATCCAATGTTACGCTCATAATCTTAAAAAAATTAATTACTGCACACCACCGTTACAACTAATGGAGCGAGGCTTCATGATATAGCTACGCTAAGATCTATTAATGAACTATTTTCTCATCAAACTTAAATACTTCTAATCCGTTTTTTACACGGTAATCGTTAATAGCAGCTTTAATGGCATCTTCAGCCAATACCGAGCAATGAATTTTTACCGGAGGCAGGTGTAATTCTTCAACGATATCCATATTATCAATGGTCATTGCTTCTGTTACCGACTTGCCTTTAAGCCATTCCGTAGCCAACGACGAAGAGGCAATAGCACTACCGCAGCCAAACGTTTTAAATTTGGCGTCAATAATCATTCCTGTAGCATCGTCTACTTCAATTTGTAAACGCATTACATCTCCACATTCAGGTGCTCCTACCAAACCGGTACCAACAGATTTTTTATTTTTATCAAGTGTACCTACGTTTTTAGGATTCTGATAGTGATCAATTACTTTTTCTGAATATGCCATGATGATAAATTTAAAATGTAAAACCGAAAATATTAAATTCAAAAACCATAAAAAAAATCAGCTAAAAAATTGCTATTGATTTTTAGTGATGCGCCCATTCAATAGTATTTATATCAATACCTTCTTTATACATTTCCCAAAGCGGACTCATCTCCCTTAACTTCAATACCGTATTAGAAACAGATTCAATCGTATAATCAATTTGTTCTTCTGTGGTAAAACGGCCAAGTCCAAAGCGTAATGAACTATGAGCCAAATCATCGCCCAAACCCAACGCTTTTAATACATAGCTTGGCTCCAATGAAGCCGATGTACAGGCCGAACCCGAGGAAAGGGCAATATTTTTATTAAAACCCATTAGCAATCCTTCGCCTTCAACATATTTGAACGATATATTCGCTACATGTGGTAAACGATAAACGGTGCTACCGTTAACATAGGCTTCTTCCAACTTTAATAAAGCACTTTCTAATTTATTACGTAATATACTTAACCGCTTTGCATCTGCTTCCATTTCATTCATGGCTAGTTCACAGGCTTTACCAAACCCCACAATTCCCGGAACATTTAAAGTACCACTCCGCATTCCGCGTTCATGGCCACCACCATCTATTTGCGCAGTTACTTTAACCCGAGGATTTTTTCGACGAACATACAAAGCACCTACGCCTTTTGGCCCATACATTTTGTGCGCAGTGAATGCCATTAAATCGATGCCATCTTTATTTACATCCACTGGTATTTTTCCAACTGCCTGTGTTGCGTCTGTAAAAAATAACACACCATGCTTTTTAGCAATGGCACTCATTTCTTTTACAGGCTGAATGGTTCCGGTTTCATTATTGGCATACATAATGGATACAAGAATAGTAGTTGGCTTAATAGCTGCTTCCAATTCTTTCAGGTCAATTAAACCATCTGCACCTACTGCCAAATAAGTAACCTCGCCCCCTTCTTTTTCGATATGTTTACAGGTATCCAATACTGCTTTGTGTTCAGTAGTAGCTGTAATAATATGATTTCCTTTAGAAGCATACATTTCAAAAACCCCTTTTATTGCAAGGTTATTTCCTTCGGTTGCTCCAGAGGTGAAGATTATTTCTTTAGGATCGGCTCCAATTAATTTTGCAACTTGCTCCCGTGCATAATCCACGGCTTCTTCTGCCTGCCAGCCAAAAGGATGGTTGCGGCTGGCAGCATTACCAAAATGGTTCGTAAAATAGGGAATCATTGCATCCACTACACGAGGATCGCAGGGAGTGGTAGCATTATGATCCAGATATACAGGTAAATTCAACATATTAATAATCAGATTTAAAACAGTTTAATTCTAAACACAAAAATACCTTAAATGGTTCTATTTTTAGAGTGCTAATTTTTAATCAGGAGTTATTTTACCAATTTCGCAAACAATTTCATTTCTTATACTATAACTAGTTGTTATGCTTAGAGTTGAACACATCGGAATTGCAGTAAACGATTTATCTACAGCCGTGCCTTTGTATGAAAAATTGCTGAATAGTACCTGCTACAAAAAAGAAAAAGTAATAGATGAAAAGGTAAATACAGCCTTTTTAAAAATGGGTGATACCAAAATTGAATTATTAGAAAGTAGTTCGCCCGAAGGTGTAATTGCACGGTTTATTAGTAAAAAAGGAGAAGGCCTCCATCATATTGCTTTTGAAGTAAACGATATTTTTGCAGAAATGGAAAGATTACAACAAGAAGGTTTTGTATTGTTAAACAATCAACCAAAAGAGGGTGCGGATAATAAACTGGTTTGTTTCTTACATCCAAAATCAACTAATAATGTACTTATTGAACTATGTATGGAGAAAAAACAATAGTTAAGTAACGCCGAATAATTTTTTCTTATTTAAAAACTATCATTCTTCTCCCTTCGTTTTTTTTCCTCACTGAAAACATGGTATCAATAAAAAATCCTCTTTTCGCCTGGAACTACTCATTGGTTCCCGAATTATTTTTTTGAAACAATAAACCGATATACCTGTCGGTTACCCGAATTGTTTACTACACTAACCGAATAATCTCCGTCCGGTAATTTGGCAGCATCTATAGTAATCAAATTAGAATCGTTGTTTACCTGAGAATGAGATAGCATTTTACCTGTTTTATTATAGATACAAATATTGAAGTAGCTGGCAGTTTCATCATTAATAAATATTGTTGCCGTTGATACTACCGGGTTGGGATACATCACAGACCTGGCTGCTATCATTGAAAGCCTGGCTGCCTTTATTTGTGTTATACCAAACTTGCCATCTCTGTCGAGTATACGAAGCCTGTAATAATTTATTCCGTTAGTGGGCGACTCATCAGTAAAAGTATAAAACTGGGGCAGATAAGAATAAACAACCGCTTTCACGTCCCCAATTTTTACCCAGATCGTTGCATCATTGCTGCGCTCAACTAAATAACTTTCGTTATTGTTTTCCTGGGGTGACTTCCATTTAAGGTTAACCAATTTTTCAGTGTTACTAATTGAAAAATCTACCAAAATAACGGGTAAGGATGCCTGTAGTTGTACCACAAATCCTTCCGTCGAATTATTATAAGCAATTGCCGGACCTGTTTGAATTGTACTCCCGGTTATATATTTCGTAATCCAGTTTCCCATTCCGTTTACCTGTATACGAATTCTGCCGCTGCCATTATTGTTCAATCCGCGTTGAATTTTTGAAGTGCCTTGCATTAACTGAATAATATTTTCAGTAGATTTATTTGTCTCAACCCGAATATCAAGATCAATGCTGTTTCCAATCGAAGATGCTTCATCAATTACCAAAATTCCATAAATTCTTAGCACACTATTCGTGAGCACCTGACTACCGGAAAGTGTAACTGTTTTTCCTGAAGGAATTACGATGCTATCATTATGAGTGGGGTTTCTTTTAAGGTTCCAGGAGGCGGGATCAGCCCAGTTGCCTGAACTAACTGCATAAATAATCGATCGCTGGGCAAAAACAGGATGGCTATTAAGAATAAATAATAAAGTATAGAATGCTAAATAGAATTTCTTCATAGTATAGATTAAATCAAATTGTACAAACTCCTGAATGAAGAATTGTCTACATCAAAAGCTGCAAATCAATATAAAATGGTAAGGAAAATTGATCAGGTTTTTCGTAAACCCTGATATTGGATAAGAGGATAAAAGTAATACTCAGGAGGCATAGAAGCAAGGATGGAGGAGGATATATTTAACCAATAATAACCTGTTAGAAATCAATTATTACTATTAGTTTCTTCTGATCCGTTTTCCAATTTTACCAATCCAAGACTATTTATAGCAATAGCTGCTGCAATTTGGCTGGCATCTTTTTTATTATAAGCCTTTCCCTCAGCAATAAGCGCTCCATCAACAACTGCCCCAATAGTAAACAACCGGCGCCCGCCTTCCATGCGTTCATCCAATGTTTCAAACTCAAGATTTTTGCCGTTTTTATTGGCCCAGCCATACAGTTTATTTTTATGATTGATCTCCAGATTTTCCAGATCTTCCATAAATAAATGAGGCAAGATAATAGATTTCAAAACCCATTTGCGGGTTTTTTCGAAGCCTTTATCAATATAAATGGCTCCCACAACCGCTTCCAGGGTGTTGCCAAAAATTTGACTAACCTTTAAAGAATTATCAAACTTATTGTAATAAGTGATTTTTTTGATGCCCATTTTGAGAGCAATCTCATTGAGTTTATTTCGGTTTACCATCTTACTCCTCATTTCAGTAAGAAAACCTTCTTCGCGATAGGGGTATTTTTTAAAAAGAAAATCTGCTACAATACCACTTAAAATTGCGTCGCCAAGATATTCGAGGCGCTCGTTGTTTTCATCAGCGGTCTCTCTTACCGAGCGGTGAGTTAATGCAGCTTTGTATAAGGCACTATTACCAGGTGCAAAACCCAGTACATTCTTCAGGTTCTTCTTAAAAGAAGCCGATTTTTCATTTCCGGTGAATAAATCAAGGATGCTCACAATTGTCAATCTACTGTTTTTTCAGTAAGGTAAAAAATCATAGTTGGTTTGATGTTGAAGTAATACTTTCCCCGAACGTAAAATTGGGAGGAAAAATTATGCAGAATATTTTTTTACAATAACGCAGGCATTATGTCCACCAAACCCAAAAGTATTACTTAAAGCAGCATTTATGGTACGCTTTTGAGCTTTCAAAAATGTAAAGTTTAGCCTTGCATCCAATTCAGGGTCGTCTGTAAAATGATTAATGGTAGGAGGAATAATATCATTGCATACACTCATGATACAGGCTATTGCTTCAATAACGCCAGCAGCACCCAGGCAATGACCTGTCATAGATTTGGTAGAACTAATATTAACATTAAACGCGTGTTCGCCAAATACATCCATGATCGCTTTTATTTCAGAAATATCACCTAAGGGGGTAGATGTACCATGTGTATTTATATAATCGATATCGGAAGATTTCATCTCTGCATCTTCCAACGCAGCAATCATTACGTTTTTTGCACCAAGGCCCTGTGGATGCGGTGCGGTTATATGATAAGCATCAGCGGTAGCGCCAGCTCCGGCGAGTTCGCAATAAATTCTAACTCCGCGTTTAATGGCATGTTCCATTTCTTCCAATACCACCATACCCGCTCCTTCTCCCATTACAAAACCATCTCTGTCTTTATCATATGGCCTGCTGGCAGTAAGGAAGTTTTCATTGCGTTCGCTTAATGCTTTCATTGCATTAAAACCTCCAACACCAGCTTCGCTTACCACACTTTCGGAACCACCTGTTAATATAATATCGGCTTTCCCTAACCGAATTAAATTAAAGGCCTCCATCATTGCATTTGTTGAAGAGGCACAGGCACTCACCACCGCAAAATTGGGTCCTCTAAACCCATGTCGCATAGAAATATGACCCGCTGCTATATCAAGAATCATCTTAGGGATGAAGAATGGATTAAAGCGGGGCGTTCCATCTCCATTTGCAAAATTCATTACTTCTTCCTGAAAGGTGTTGATACCACCTATTCCACTGGCAAATACAACCCCCACCCTGTCTTTATTAATTGCATCTGTAGTAAGTTTTGCGTCCGCTACAGCCTGATCACTTACTACCAGGGCAGTTTGGGCAAAGCGGTCTATTTTACGAGCTTCTTTTTTTTCAAGGAATTGAAGTGGGTCAAAATTTTTCAATTCACAGGCAAACTTGGTTTTAAACTTTGACGCATCGAATAGCGTAATACTATTAGCACCAGATACACCATTGATTAATCCGTTCCAGTATTCCTCTAACGTATTACCAATTGGTGTTAATGCACCAATGCCTGTAACAACCACCCGCTTTGTATGCATAATAAAAATTTGACCGGAAATAATTTAAGTAAGAAATCCGCCTTTGCAGCTATGCTAACGAAAGGCGGATTTTAATTTATTGCTCCGAACAAGCGGTCCGGGTTACTTAGCGTGTTCGTCTAAGTATGCAATAGCCTGACCAACGGTAGTTATGGTTTCGGCTTGCTCGTCCGGGATAGAAATGTTGAATTCCTTTTCAAATTCCATAATCAATTCTACGGTGTCTAATGAATCTGCACCCAAATCATTGGTAAATGAAGCTTCATTGGTAACT
>JANNEK010000156.1:0-8104 GCA_031378605.1 Chitinophagaceae bacterium
GCATTATTCGCATTTCCAAATACAATGGCATCTCCCGGACAAGCCTGCTGACAAGCGGTTTTAATATCATCGTCCTGCAACACACGGTCTTCTTTTTTTGCTTTCAATTTTCCTTCTTGCAAACGCTGAACACAGAACGAACATTTCTCTATCACCCCGCGGCTTCTTACGGTAACATCCGGGTTCAACACCATACGGGTAAGATCATCGTTCATCATAAACACCACATCATTCAATGCGCCTACTCCTTCCTTCAATTGGTTATCAGGAAAACTATCTGCTCCTGTATAATCTAACCAGTTAAAGCGACGAACTTTAAACGGACAGTTATTTGCGCAATATCTTGTACCGATACAACGGTTATACGTCATTTGATTTAACCCTTCTGAACTATGGTTGGTAGCTGCTACCGGGCAAACGTTTTCGCAAGGAGCATTATCACAATGCTGGCAAAGCATTGGCTGAAAAATAGTTTGAATAGAATCTGCATCATTGATATTTCCACTGAAATAACGATCGATCCGCATCCAATGCATTTCATGAAAACGCAATACTTCGTTTTTACCAACCACCGGAACATTATTTTCGGCTGTACATGCAACAGAGCAGGCACCACAACCAAAACAACTATTAAGGTCAATACTCATTCCCCATTTAATGCCTGGTCGATCATATTGAGGATAAAGTGTTCCTTCTTTTGCATAGTTATCAATACCACCAAAATTTCCGATCTCTTCCATTCTTTCGTCAACAATCAGGTTCGGGTTCTTTTTAAAAGCACCCAGCGTAACTTCTTTAATTACTTCATGACGACCTTCGTAGTTACTATGTGTTTGCGTTTGGGCAACTTTAAATTTCTTATCATCTGCCCATTTCGCATAGGATACATCGGTAGAAAACCAATCAACGGTAGTTCCATTAAAGCCTAATAAAGGATAGGCATTTTGACCAACTCCGTTAGCAGCAAGGCCCGTTTTTTCGCTTCTGCCATAACCAACGGCAATAGCAACTGTATTAGCCTGCATACCTGGTATAATTAATACAGGTAGTTCATATTCTTTTTTGTTGATGGTAAATTTAACCAACGGCTTCTCCATGAATACTTCATAATTATCTGCCTGCCGTTGATTGGTAATATCAATTCCTAACTCGTTTTTACCAAATTGAGGGGAAACCATCGCATAGTTATCCCAGGTAGCTTTGGTTATTGGATCGGGCATTTCCTGTAACCAGGGGTTGTTGGCTTGCTTGCCATCACCCAAACTTACTTTCTGATAAATTACCAGTTCCGTTTTATCCGATTTTTTAAATCCTGCAACGGTAGCAACCGCCCCGGCAATAGCTGTTCCATTAAATGCAGAACCTGCAGCAATAACCGAAGTTTCTACTACTCCATCCTGCAGCGCTTTATTATAGATTTCCAGGTTCCCCAGTTTACTGATCCATACATTTCTGCAATAGGTTTCGTAAGTAGTTGGGTTACCACTCCATTTTAATAAGGTATCCTGAAATTGTCTTGTTTGAAACAATGGATTTATTGTTGGCTGCATCAAACTTAAATAACCTGCTTTCGGTTCAGCGTCGCCCCAACTTTCAAGAAAGTGATGAGAAGGAACCACATATTTGCATAATTCAGTGGTTTCATCAAGATGATCATTTAGCGAAACAGATACTTTCAATCCCTTCAATGCTTTTGAAAAACGGGCTGAGTTATAATATTCATAAGAAGGATTCACTCCATATAAAATAAGTGCCCCAACTTTTCCTCCTTCCATATCAGCTACCAACGTTTCCATTTCACTATCAATACCCTGGTAGGTTTGAATAGGTGATGCCCAATTAATAGTTGTACCATTTGCACCAACCGCTTCATTGATAGCATTCACTATTAGCTGAACATTTACATTATTGCTTCCAGCAACCACCAATGCCTTTCCTTTAAATTCCAACAATGATTTGGCTGCTGCTTCAATACCTTTTTTAAGATTTCCTTCGACTCCTGTTGTGCCCTGCCCCTGCACTGCCGATAATAAAGCGGCAGCAACTGCACCAGTTTCTGAGGGTCGATGCGTATAACGATCATCAGCGTTCGCACCTGTCATACTCAACATACTTTCGAAATGGTAATGCTTACTCATTACAGGGTTCTTCTCATTGATCTTACGTCCGGCAGTATACTGTCTTCCAAATTCAATGGGCGACAACCAGGTTCCAAGAAAATCTGCACCCAGACTTACAATCACTTTTGCCTGATCAAAATGATAAGAAGGAATTGCCTTTTTACCGTATGTAGTTTCATTGGCCAATAACAAGGCACTGTAAGAAACTGCATCAAACTGTATATGTTTACTTCCCGGGTATTTTGCTAAAAATTCGGAAGCAATTTGTTTGGTGGTAGGTGAATGAATAGTGCTGGTTAATAAAACAATTGGCCCAGCGGAAGCTAGTGCTGCAGCAATATCTTTATCAGCAGCTTCCATACTTACTGCTATCTTTTTATCACCATTTGTAATCATTGGTGTACGTATGCGGGCCGTATCATACAAATCGAGTACCGCTGCCTGAACACGTGCTGATGTATTGCCTTTGGTTAAAGAAGAAAGTGTATTTCCTTCTAATTTAATGGGTCTTCCATCTCTTACTTTTGCCACTACTGAAATCGCTTCTCCACCACTTACATATGTAGTTGCGTAATAATCCGCCACACCTGGTACCAGGTTCTGTGGTTTATTTAAATAAGGAATTGCTTTATTAACGGGTGTTTGACAACTGGCAGCAGCCATTGCAGCCGCAGTACTAAAACCAAGATATTTCAAAAAATCGCGGCGGGATGCCGGAGCTTCTGTAAAACTTTTTCCATCTCCTGCCTCAAATGGCAAATCTTCCTGAAACTCATCATTCGCCATTTTTTGATGGACCGCAGTTTCGGTAAGTTCTGTAAAACCCTGCCAGTATTTTTTCTTAGCCATTTAAAACAATTTGAAAGTTGAACATTTTATAAATGAGGTATTCCTCTCTTAGGATTAATAGTGACATTTCTGACACTCCAATCCTCCAATATCGCTTACCGTTACACTATCACGGGTTTTAGCTTTTATTTCGTTGTGATATTTTTCGTAAATGCTGTAAAACTTATTACCATTTCCTTTTTCATCATTGAAATCAACCTTGCTTTCGCGATGGCAGTTTATGCACCAGCCCATACTCAATTCTGCAAACTGGTATACTTCGCCCATTTTAGTAATTTCACCATGACAGGTTTGGCATTGTACCTTACCTGCTTTTGTATGTTGAGAGTGGTTGAAATAAACATGGTCGGGCAGGTTATGAATTTTTACCCATTCAATAGCCTTACCGTTACCTGTATATTTTTTTGTGCCCGCATCCCATCCGGCTGCTGCGTATAATTTTTTAATTTCTTCAGTACCGTTTACTTCTGTGCCATCTTCCCTAACCAATTTATCTTTCCCATTATACTCATTGATTTGCATGTGACAGTTCATACAAACATTTGGGGAAGGAATATTTGCATGTTTACCTTCAAAAGCACCACCATGGCAGTAAAGACAATTAATCTGATTAGTACCTGCATGTACTTTATGAGAATAATAAATGGGTTGCTCGGGTTGGTATTTTTTATTACGGCCAAGTCCAATGGCCCACTGACTTAAAAAATAACCAGCCACTACAAAAAGAACGAGCGTTAATAAAGTGATATAGGATTTATTGCGGTAAAAAGGAATCGGCTCAGATGACGGTATACCATCTTTATCGTCGGCTAACTTGCGAAGGTTACTATTAACCTGTAATAAGATTAAAGCGATAACAGCTAATATTAATGTAAGCACGCCATACAACAGTGAGCTGTCAGATTCATTTGAATTATTACCAATAGTTGGATCACCTGGTTTAGGTGGTGGTGGTGCAGTTTTTATATAGGTAAGAATAGCATCAATCTCCTTATCCGACAAGTTATCAAAAACATTCATCGCTGATGCGTCATACTCTTTGATTTTAGTTGCATATGCATCGCCGGTAGCAACTGCCTTACCCCAGTTTTTGATCCACATATAAAGTAGTGATTTACTGGGCCACCTATCTTCAACACCAGACAAAGCCGGCCCTACTACTTTTGTATTTATTGCGTGACAAGAAGCACAATTCGCTTTAAAAAGCGCTTTACCATCCTGCGCAAAAACAGTATTAGTGAATGATAGAAGCGAGAAAAATACGGTGGTAATAAAGACGTTTCGTGCAATGGATCGATGTTCGCTCATACCAGTTGAATATGATGAAATTATGTGGAAAAATTTCCTGAGTTGGCTGCAAAAATAAGTCAGGATTTTAACAAAATGTCAACACGTTTAAACTTTTTTTAAATCAGTGTGGGCAAGGGTTTCAGCCTAATTTTCAATAATTTTTGGATGTTGTGAAGAGCAGTTGTCATGTTTTTGTCAAGATGTGCATAACCATTTCCCCTTATCCATATTCATTAAGGTTAAATGAATATTTTAATACAATTTTGCCGGCATGTTAAAAAGGCTTCGGGCAAAATGGAAAGTAAACGGATGGCAATTGGCTACCATTCTAATAGTATTTGCATTGGGAGGAAGTCTTTGCGGCTGGCTTGCCAGGTGGGTACTTGGGCTATTCGATATAGATCAAACCGCTATTCGAATTCCTCTTTATATAGTATTGGTTACCCTGCTTTGGCCGGTATGTGTAATTCTGATAAGTATTCCTTTCGGTCAGTTTCCTTTTTTCAGAAATTATCTGAAGAAAATATTCCGACGAATGAGCGGGTATCAAAAAAATAAAAAGGATGAAGGCTCCTTTTAATAAAAATTATTACAAAAAACTGCCCGATTCTTCGAATTAGTAGTTCTTCCTTCAGCATAAAACCGCAGTTTTGTTTTTTCAATTTATTTTTTCGAATGCAACAGATCGCCATTTTTGCTTCCGGTGCAGGAAGTAACGCACAAAAACTGATTGATTATTTTCATGCGCATCCGCATATAAAAATTTCGCTGGTGCTTTGTAATAAACCGGATGCAGGTGTACTAACAATTGCACACAACGCAAACATTCCTGTTTTGTTAATCGAAAAAGAAAAATTTTTCAGGGGCGATGGCTATTCGAATGAATTGATGAAACTCGGTATTCATTATATTGTGTTAGCAGGTTTTTTATGGAAGATACCAGAGGCTCTTTTAAAATCATTTCCAAAAAAAATAATAAATATTCATCCGGCCCTTTTGCCGAACTATGGTGGTAAAGGAATGTATGGTGAATTTGTACACCAGGCTGTTATTACAAACAAAGAAAAAGAAAGCGGTATCACCATTCATTATGTTGATGAACACTATGATCATGGAGCTATTATTTTCCAGGCCCGGTGCTGGATTGAAAAAACAGATTCAGCAAAGCAATTAGCGCAAAAAATTCATTTACTTGAACATGAATATTATCCAAAAATTGTTGAAGCAACAATTATGAATAAATGAATGAAAGCTAATTCATAAAATGATACACATCCAACTTGTTTTCTTTAAGCAGCTATTTTGTGCAAAATCCTAGTTAAATGACGAACAATTATTAGCAGTACAAGCTTTCTGTCGTAATATCACATGGCAAAATTTTATTTTTTGAGAAAAGCGCGGAGCGTAATACTTACAGGTATACTTTCGATTTTTTGTATTACTTCTTTTACACAGGTAAAAGTGAGTGGCAAAGTGTATGATGTTACCCAGCACAAACCCCTGGAAGCAGTAAGTGTTATGAGTAGTTCGGGAGGAGGTACAATTACGGATAACAATGGACGCTATACTATAATTGTAAGCGAAAAAGATTCTATTTGGTTCTCTTATCTTGGTAAACCTACTCCAAAATTTCCGGTACTTACGATTGTGAATACACAGAACTTCGAAATTTCATTGCATGTAAACGTTGCAGATCTCAGACAAATAATTGTAACGCCCCGCAATTACAGGGTAGATTCTTTACAGAACAGGATCGATTATGCTACAGCTTTTAATTTTAGACGACCAAATTTAGAAACGCTTACTTCCATAAGTCCATCGGGTGGAGTTGGTTTAGACATCAATGAGTTTATCCGAATGTTTCAATTCCGAAAAAATCGTCGGATGGAAGCTTTCCAGGAAAGGTTGCTAAGAGAGGAAACAGAAAAATATATTGATTATCGTTTCAATCGTGCATTAATAATACGGTTAACACAATTAAGAAGTGCTGAGTTAGATACTTTCATATCCTGGTACAGACCCGGTCTTGAGTTTACAGAATCAACTACCGACTACGAATTTCAATCTTATATTAAACGTTGTTACCTTCAATACAGGCGCTATAAAAATTTACTGGGAGAAGCAAAGAAGGAAGAGGAAAAGTGAATTGTGAGTAGTGAATTGTCAATAGTGAATTGGTAACTTGCGTAGTTATTGTTCATTTGACTCTTGACTCTTGACTCTTGACTCTTGACTCTTGACTCTTGACTCTTCCAGAATTTATAAAAACAACCGAATCATGGATCAAACAACACTGGGTATCGGCACCCGTTTACAACATAATCAACTCGGGCCCGGAGTAATTGTTGGTATACGTTATGCTACCTACCTTATTTCTTTTATTAACCATGGCCTTAAAGAAATTGATAAAACCGATACCCAACTGGATGAGATTATTCCGGAAAATGTTACCGAAGAAATAGAAACACATAGTGAAGTTGAAAAATCTCTCTTAAAAATTTTACGGTTATGGGGAGGCATTTCTGAAAAAGTACCCATGGGTGATCGATGGTTGGGCGGAAAGCTACTGTTGCAACCTGCTGATAAAACACAAAAACCAAAAGAAATTCCCATTGAAGATTTCTTTCATAAAATTGTACTGTTGCGCGACCGGATTCGGGTATTAGAACAAAACATCAACAGCAATAAAAAACTAAATGATGAAGACAAAGTAAATATTCAGCAATATATTACGCGCTGTTATGGTTCGCTCACAACGTTCAATGTATTGTTTAGAAACAAAGAGCAGTGGTTTGTAGGAGAAAAAGGAAGTAAAGAGGATTAGTACCTATTTGCTTAAGCTGTCTTCAAAAAATTAAATTACTATTATTTTATGAAAAAAGTATTCTTATTGCTATTTGTTCCGGTTTCATTGTTTTCTCAAAAAATATCCAGTGAGATTGGCAAAAAAATAAATAAGGTCGAAAATAGCCTGACCACCGCCGTTATATATGGAGATAGCCTGCCTCGCTGGAATATTGAAGATCGTATGAAAAGCTCGAATACAAAAGGGTTGAGTATTGCTGTCATTAAAAATTACAAAATTGAATGGGCCAAAGGATATGGCTGGGCTGATGTTTCGGAAAATAGAAAAGTAACTACTAAAACAAGGTTCCAGGCTGCTTCTATTAGTAAAAGTTTAAATAGTCTTGGAATATTAAAATTAGTTGAACAGGGAAAAATAAATCCGGAAACAGATATTAATACCTATTTAAAAAACTGGAAGTTTCCTTACGATAGTCTTTCTAAAAATAAAAAGATTTCTGTTTATAATTTATTAAGTCATACCGCAGGACTTACCATTCATGGTTTCCCCGGATATGAGCGAACAGATATATTGCCAACTATACAACAGGTATTGGATGGTCAGAAGCCAGCGAATACCGAAGCGGTTCGTTCAGCATTTGAACCGGGTAAAAAATTTGAATATTCTGGCGGAGGAACCACTATTTCTCAATTAATAATTACATCTGTTACCGGAAGAAATTACAGCGAGTATATGCAAAAAGAAGTATTAACGCCGTTGGGTATGATGAACAGTTCTTACAACCAGCCCCCAACAGATACCAGTAACCTGGCTACCGGTTACTATCAAACGGGGAATCCGGTAAAGGGAAAATATCATGTATATCCGGAGCAGGCCGCTGCAGGTTTATGGACCACCCCTACTGATCTTGCTAACTATATTATCGAGTGTCAGTTGGCTTACGAAGGAAAATCGAAAAAGGTATTATCGCCATCGATGATGAAAAAAAGAATGACTCCTTATATGGATACCGTTTTTGGATTAGGAGTGTTTATTGAGA
>JANNEK010000205.1:0-16907 GCA_031378605.1 Chitinophagaceae bacterium
AATCAATTCTTCACTCGTCTTTATAGCTCCCTTATCTTTGCAGCATGACAAAACTATCAGTCAATATAAATAAGATAGCCACTTTACGTAATAGCCGTGGCGGAAATAATCCGGATGTATTAAAAGTTGCTATCGATGTACAGCAATTTGGAGCTGATGGAGTAACGGTTCACCCAAGACCCGATGAGCGTCATATACGCTACGATGATGTGAGGGCTATAAAAAAAATAATTACCACCGAATATAATATCGAAGGAAATTGCAGGGAGCAAAAATTTATTGATCTTGTATTAGAAGTAAAACCAGACCAGGTAACTCTGGTACCGGATGCAGAGGGCCAGCTTACTTCGGATCATGGCTGGGATACGGTTAAGCATAAAAGTTATTTAATTGAAACCATCAATTTATTTAAAAGTAAAGGAATTCGGGTCAGTATTTTTGTGGATCCCGATCCGGTTATGGTAGAAGGTGCTGCAGCTTGCGGTACCGATCGTATCGAATTGTATACGGAAGGATTTGCAAAACAATTTGCAAATGGTAATCGTCAATCTGCTATTGACCCTTATGTACTGGCAGCTTATAAAGCCCAACAGTTGGGAATAGGTATCAACGCAGGTCACGATCTGGATTTCCAAAACTTAAAATTTTTCAAACAGCATATTCCTGGTCTCAAAGAAGTAAGTATTGGACATGCACTTATTTGCGATGCATTGTACCTTGGATTAGAAAATACCATTCAATTGTATAAAAGGCAGTTACAATAATCCATTCATCAGCCCCTGCTCTCACTGATCCTTTTGACTGATTTTGCCAGCTAACTCTTTCATAGCTTTTAATTCTAAATAATAACATATGAAAAAAATATTTGGGACTTTGATGCTGTTCTTAATGTGCAATAGGTGTTTAATTGCACAAATACCGCTTACTGTTTCTCCAAGTGGAGGAAATAAAAAAGCTGTTATTGGTGAACAAATCGGTCTTACAAAAATTTTAATTAATTATGATCGGCCAGGTGTAAAGGGTCGCGAAGGAAAAATATGGGGTACTTCTATTGTTCATACAGGCTTCATTGACCAGGGATTTGGCAGTTCTAAACAAGCTCCATGGCGCGCCGGTTCCAATGAAAATACTACTATTGAATTTTCTACTGATGTAAAAATAAATGGGCAACCATTACCTGCCGGTAAATATGGATTATTCTTAGCCTATTTCCCCGAAGAATCTATATTTATTTTTTCAAAAAATTCCAGTTCCTGGGGCAGTTATTATTACAATGAAAAAGAAGATGCATTGCGTATAAAAGTAAAGCCACTGCCCACTGATAAAACAGTTGAATGGTTGAAATATGAATTTATAAATCAAACACAAAATAGTGCAGTGGTTCAGTTAGCCTGGGAAAAATTATCGATTCCTTTTACTATTGAAGTTGATTATATACAACACCAATTGGAATCATTTCGGAAAGAGTTACGTTCTGAAAAAGGGTTTATTTGGGAAGGTTGGCAGCAGGCAGCTCAATGGTGCTTGCAGCAAAATGTAAATCTCGAACAGGCATTACTGTGGGCAGATACTGCTTCCGGCCCGACTTTTGGCGGCGACAAGGAATTTCAAACACATGCTACTAAAGCGCAAATTTTGGAGAAACTTGGCAGAGCTGACGAAGCGGTATTAATAATGAAAAAAGCTATTCCATTAGGAAATATGCTGGATATTCATCAATATGGAAGGCAGTTGCTACTATCTAAAAAATATAAAGAAGCGCTGGAAGTTTTTAAATTAAATGCTCAGAAATATCCGAAAGAGTTTACTACCATGATGGGCATGGTACGCGGACTTTCTGCTAACGGTGATTATAAATCAGCGTTGAAATTTGCACAGCAGGCATTGCCATTAGCTCCCGATGCAAATAATAAAACAAATGTAGACGGAATGATAAAGAAATTACAGGAAGGAAAGGATGTTAATTAGAAGAGCTTCTGCAATTAAATATTTTCCCTTCGCGAAGGTTGAGATCATTCTCTCCTTTGCATCTGTCTTTTTTGGAACACAAAGAACACAAAGTACCGCAAAGAGCACTGAGTTTTTTTTATACTTCTCTTGTATTTAATAATTACCCAGCAGCAACTATTATTATTCGCAGCCAAGCAATTCACATAATTTCATATGCAAATCACTTCCCCGTAAATTTTTGCCAACTATTTTTCCATCCGGGCCGATTAAAAAATTCTGAGGAATAGTCATAACATGATATTTCTGTGCCACTTCATTATTCCAGTATTTTAAATCGCTTACGTGTGTCCATAACAGATTGTCATCATAAATTGCCTTCATCCAACTTTCTTTTGCCCTGTCAAGCGAAACACCCAATACTGTGAAATTTTTAGATTTAAACCGGTTAAAAGCGTTCACCAGATTGGGGTTTTCCATTCTGCAGGGCTTACACCAACTTGCCCAAAAATCAACTAACACATATTTACCACGGAAAGATGCCAGCGAAATGGGCTTACCCGTAGTATCATTTTGAGTAAACCCAATAGCATCCGAACCAACAGCACCTATATTGTTTTCATCAATCTTTTCTTTTACCATTTTTCCAAAAAATCCGTTTTTCAATCCCTCATTTAATAGGTTGTAGCGACGTTCGAGAACCTGTGCATCCTGCGTGATTTCGCTTGTTACTAATATCACAAAAGGTGCTACCGGAGAAGTTGGTTTTCGTTTAATAAAATCTTCTATCGTTTTACTTATTTTTTCAAAATTATCGGCATAAGCTACCATCAATGAATCATCGCGCTTGATGTTTGGGTTTCCGGTAATTTTCTGATTAAGGTCCGACAGTCGTTGCACTAATGGATTAAAGAAGTTTTGAAATTCAATAAAATCGTTGTGAGTTAGAGAGCCCTTTACTTCCAGATTTTGGATGGCATCTGCATCTCCTTTTATAACTATCGTTTCGTTCCCAATAAATAACACAGATTTTTTTTGAACCCCATGTAAATTAAGGCTGAATAAATTCGATTCGGCGATGAATCCTTTCAATACAAAAACTCCTTTTTTTACCAGCGTTCGTGCAAGGGTATCTGAAGTGTTGTTAAGATCGGTAAGCGTAACTACCGCATTTTCTTTTAACCCCTTAATGGTTCCGGTGATTGTAAAACCTGGTTTCGTGTGAACCTGGGCCTCTAAAAAACAAGGCAACAATAAAAGTAAAAATATTTTTTTCATGTACGATTATTTTGAGTGTCGTGACTTTAAAACGTTCGCCACATCTTGCAAATTATACCCTTTTGCGTTAAGTAAAACCAAATAATGGAAAAGGAGGTCGGCTGCCTCATTCATAAAAAGCTCGTCATTACTGTCTTTCGATTCAATCACCAGTTCAATTGCCTCTTCCCCAACTTTTTGAGCAATTTTATTTATACCAGCATTGAATAATTGTCGTACATACGACTTTTCATCTGAACTTTTTTTTCTCAGGTTAATAATATCTTCGAGGTAATAGAGAAAATCCTCTTTATGATTTCGCTCACTCCAGCAGGTATCAGCTCCCGTATGGCAGGTAGGCCCAAGTGGTTCAGCTTTTATAAGTATAGTATCATTATCGCAGTCTACCATTACCTGCTTCACCATCAAAAAATGAGAACTTTCTTCACCCTTGGTCCATAATCTTTTTTTTGAGCGACTATAAAAAGTAACTTTTCCAGTTTCTTCTGTTTTTATAAATGCTTCTTCATTCATGAAGCCGAGCATCAGTACTTTCTGCGTATTGAAATCCTGCACAATGGCAGGCACCAGCCCATCCGTATATTTCTTAAAATCAACCTTCATGTATCCGAATGATTTACTAAAATGAGCAAACAAATAAATTCCCTACCCTTCTGCATTCTATATTCTGTATTCCGCATTCTGTATTCTGCATTCTGTATTAATATTTCTTCTGTATTCTCTCTTCATCTCCTTTCTCTTTTGTTCGCTTTTCTCTTTGTTCGCTTTTCTCTTTGTTCTCTTTTCTCTTTGTTCTCTTTTCTCTTTTGTCTCTTTTCTCTTTTCTCTTTTGCTCTCTTTGCCTTCTTCACACTCTCACTACTATATTCTTCTCCCACAAATATCGTTTTAAATCTGGTATCGCTATTTCTTTGAAATGAAAAATACTTGCTGCGAGTGCGCCATCCGCCTTCGCATCATTAAAAACTTCAAAAAAATGTTGCATCAATCCTCCACCTCCGGAGGCAATGACTGGTACCGGCAATTCTTCCGATACTAATTTGGTGATATCAAGTGCAAACCCCGATTTAGTGCCATCGTGATTCATAGAAGTTAACAATAATTCTCCAGCTCCTGATTCTACTCCCTGTCTCGCCCAGTCGATGCAACGCATGGTGGTTTTTGTTCTGCCTCCATTTAGATATACATACCATTCTCCATCCTCTTCCATTTTAGTATCAATCGCCAAAACAATACACTGACTTCCGAATTCTTTTTCAAGTTCCCTGATTAGTGCCGGTCGTTTAAAGGCAGAAGTATTAATAGAAATTTTATCGGCACCATTTTGCAATAATACCTGCACATCATTGATACTACTGATTCCGCCTCCAACTGTGAAAGGAATATTTATATGATGCGCAATATTATTTACAAGCGAACTCAATGTTTTTCTTTTTTCTATGGTAGCTGTTATATCAAGAAAAACCAATTCATCAGCTCCCTGTGCCGCATACAACGCACCCAGTTCCACCGGATCGCCGGCATCACGTAAATCTAAAAAATTAGTTCCTTTAACTGTTCTTCCATCTTTAATATCAAGGCAGGGAATAATTCGTTTAGCAAGACCTTTCCGCTCTTTATTCTTCGTCGCCAAAGAATTGACGGAGCCGATAGAATTCAATTCTTCATTTATCATAAACCAATATTTTTTAAGTCTGTCAAACTAATTCGCCCTTCATAAATTGCTTTTCCAATGATTACTCCTTTACAGCCAATCTTACGAAGTTCATCCAAATCATTCATAGAGCTAACTCCACCACTGGCTACAAAATATAATTCTGGAAATTGCTGAACAATTGTTTTATATAAATCAAGAGAAGGACCTTCCAACTTTCCATCTTTACTTACATCTGTACAAAAAATTTGATGTACACCCTTCCCGATATATTTTTGTATAAAATCATAGACCCAGATATCGGTTGTTTCCAGCCATCCATTCACCGCAATCTTTTCATCTTTTACATCGGCTCCTAAAAAAAATTTATCTGCTCCAAAGTTGTCTAACCATTTAATAAATTCCTGATCATTTTTTACCGCCATACTTCCTATCGTTGCCAAAGCAGCTCCAGAGTTAAAAACAATATTCAAATCTTTTTCTGTTTTTATTCCTCCACCAAAATCGATTACCAAATCTGTTTTACCTGCAATAGCTTCCAGTACTTTCCAATTTTTAACAGCTCCATTTCTTGCTCCATCCAAATCAACCAGGTGCAATCGCTGCAGGCCGGCATCTTCAAATGCCTTGGCCACTTCGAGCGGATGTTCGTTATATATTTTCTTTTGTGAATAATCACCCTCGGTAAGCCGTACACATTTCCCATCGATTATGTCTATTGCCGGAATTAATATCATAAAATTAAATAGATAAAAAATTTCGAAGAATTCCTTCGCCGACCAATGCACTTTTCTCGGGGTGAAATTGAACCCCATAAAAATTATCTTTATGTAATCCTGAACTATAGGGAAGCAAATAATCGGTGCTTGCAATGGTATGCTTTCCAATAGTGGCATAATACCCATGAACAAAATAACAATAACTATTTTCTTCAATATTCTTAAACAAATCCGACTTCAGGTCGTAAATATTGTTCCAGCCTATTTGAGGAATTTTGAAGCCCCCTCCAACTCCCCCGATGGGAGAGCGCCGAAAACCGCAGACATTTTCTTCAAAGATACCCAGGCATCCAGTATTATTTTCTTCCGAATGTTTACACATCAACTGCATACCTAAACAAATGCCCAATACAGGTTGTGAAAGATTTTTTATAACCTGATCAAGATTTTTTTCTTTAAGGTAACGCATAGCACTACTTGCTTCGCCAACGCCAGGAAATATAACTTTATCAGATGATTTGATTTGTTCATGATCATCTGTAACAATGGCCGAAACACCTATTCGCTCCAATGCGTACAAAACAGATTGGATATTTCCGGCATTGTATTTTATTATTGTCAGAACCACGATTTACAGGATTATTTTGATGATAAGATCGTTGTAAGAAATGTTTCAGTAGTTTTTAGTATATCAGTCGAACCTACCAGTGCTTTTATATAAGCGCTCCCGATAATCGCCCCATTCGCATGTTCACAAGCAGTTTCAAAACTTTGTTTGTCTTTGATTCCGAATCCAACCAATACCGGATTTTTTAAATTATAATCCTTTAACCGTTTCAGATAAGCAGATATATTTGTCATATTTTTATCGCTGCCGGTTGTTGAAGAGGAGGAGACAGCATACAAAAAACCAGAACTTAATGTATCTAATTTTAGTATCCGTTCCTCTGCCGTTTCAGGCGTTACTAAAAAAATGAAGTCCAATCCATAGTTTTTCATAATGGGCCCATACACTGTTTCAAATTCGTATTCAGGTAAATCGGGTAGTATCAATGCATCAATTCCAATGGATGCAGCCTGCTTACAAAAACGATCAAACCCATATTGCAACACGGGATTCATATAGCCCATCAACACAACAGGAACAGATATATTATTTCGAAAATTATTCAGTTGTTTAAATAAGATTTCTATACTCATGCCATTAGCCAACGCTATACTACCGCTTTGTTGAATAACCGGACCATCGGCTAATGGGTCACTATAAGGTATTCCTAACTCAATAATATCTGCGCCATTTTTCTGCAATGCATTTAATACCTCCAATGTACTCTCCAAATAAGGATAACCTGCTGTACAATATATATTCAGAACATTTTTGTTTTTACGTTCAAATAAATGTTGAAGTCTGCTCATAAATTTTTTCTTCTTACTGTCTTTATTTTACATGCAATATTATTCGTTAAAGGTTTACTCGGGAAAGTACCTCACCCCTGCCCCTCTCCTAAAGGAGAGGGATAAAAAAACACTAAAGTTTAAGTACTTCAAACAAGCAATGATACCTCCAATTACCTGCAACACTCATTACTTCTATTACCAAGTACCTGCAACACTCATTACTTCTATTACCAAGTACTTGAAATACTCATTAATACTTTTACCAATTACCTGAAATACTTATCAATATTTTACCAATTACCTGCAGCACTCATTACTTCTATTATTAAGTACTTGAAATACTTATTAATACTATACAAATTAATTAAAATACTTTTAAATACCGTTTCCAATTACCGCCATTACCTTGTGTTACTATTACCTACAATAATATTTGAATGCATTAACAAAAATTAGTATTTGCAATTATGGAATTAACGCTTGTTTGCAAATGGTAAGCTACCTGCTATTCTAATAATTTCCTTTGTTACTCCAATGCTGTCCTTCAGCACTTCTTCATTCTTAAATCGAACAACTGTTATTGCTAACTTATCCAGTATTTCAGTTCTTACTCTGTCTTTTTCCTTTTGCATCTTGCTTTCGTGCATTCCTCCATCCAATTCGATAACTAACCGTTTTTCATGACAATAAAAGTCGGCTACAAATTTATCTAATGGATGTTGCCGGCGAAACTTCAGACCATTCGCTTTTCGATTTCTTAATCGTTCCCAAAGTTTTTCTTCTGCTTTTGTTTTTAATTGCCTTAGCGCTCTTCCATATTCAAATAACTTTCCTTCAGCTCCCTGATGCAAATTATCTTTAAAAGAATTCATTTTACTTCGTTTTACCTGTAATTTATCGACAGAGAAAACGATAGCGTTTAGTGTTTTTCTTTTGAAAATTCGTTTTATAAGCAAGTACACCCCACCCCCAGCATAAATTCTTTGGGCCAAGCCTGTACTAACGCAGCGTACCTCAAAGATGCTTCATATAAGTTGCCAAATCCTTATCCCCTCTTCCACTTAAACAAATCAATACCACATCCGAACTTTTAAATTTTCGGGTATTCAATACCGCGAATGCATGTGCTGTTTCCAACGCTGGAATAATTCCTTCTAACTTTGCAAGATCAAAAGCGGCTGTTAAAGCTTCTTCATCGGTTGCAGATAAAAATTCTCCCCGGCCGCTTTCAAATAAATGCGCATGCAAGGGACCAATGCCGGGGTAATCCAATCCGGCAGAAATACTATGTGGTTCCACAACCTGCCCATCTGCTGTTTGCATTACTAAACTTTTACTTCCATGCAATATACCGGGCTTACCTAATTGAGTAGTTGCTGCACTCATACCACTGTTGATACCTTGTCCTGCTGCTTCTACTGCTATTAACTGAACAGTTGGCTCTTCCAAAAAATGATAATATGCACCCGCAGCATTACTACCGCCTCCAACACATGCCATTACATGAGTAGGTAATTCATTGCCGGTTTTTTCTTTTAACTGCCAACGCATCTCTTCACTGATTACACTTTGAAAACGTGCAACCATATCGGGATAGGGATGCGGGCCTACCACGCTACCTATTATATAATGTGTATCATTGGGATTATTAATCCAATCCCGTATCGCTTCATTGGTAGCATCTTTGAGAGTCTTACTACCACTAGTAGCCGGAATTACTTTTGCACCAAGCATTTTCATACGGGCAACATTAGGCGCCTGCCGTTCAATATCTTTTTCCCCCATGTATACAATACATTCTACTCCCTTTAAGGCACATACTGTTGCAGTAGCAACACCATGCTGACCAGCACCTGTTTCAGCAATAATTCTTTTTTTACCAAGCCTTTCTGCCAATAGTATCTGGCCAATGGTATTATTTATTTTGTGTGCGCCTGTATGACAAAGGTCTTCTCGTTTTAAATAGATTTGCGTATTAAACTTTTTGCTCAATCGTTGTGCAAAATAAAGTGGTGTTGGTCTGCCAACATAATCTTTTAATAACGCACGAAATTGCTCCTGGAACGTAGCTTCATACATAATCTCTATATAGCGACTCTTTAGTTCTTCTACATTACGATGCAACATTTCAGGTATATAAGCACCGCCAAAATTTCCGTAATACCCAAAAATATTCGGTTGCTGAAAACTTCCTTTATAGTGGCCCAAGGGCATTTTTTTGATGATCATTTTCAGAAATTTAAATTAACTATTACAAAAAATAAGTGCTTCATTTGCAAGTATCACCTCACCCCAACCCCTCTCCTAAAGGAGAGGGGCAAGCACCCGCTCTACAAAAGGCTTTAATAATTATAAGATGAATTTAGCCGGACAATAATATTTACCTAACTAATTTTATTAATTAAATTCATTATAGCTTCTACATCATTTTCGTTTAAATCATCAATACTTTTATTGAAATAATGAAAATTCTCAATATCAACCGATAATCTCCTTATTAAACTTTCTTTCTCTGCTACGTCGATAACTATTAGCAATTTATTTCGAAAGTCAAACTTGTCAAGTATACATTTGTTAATAAGTTCATCGCCAAAACCATACCCTACTATAATTAAAGCATCACATTCAGAAATATTATTTCTAAAATGATTAAATAGTTTTTTAAAATACTTCTTTTCATAAAAATAAGAGCTCTTAGATTTTTTTCCAGTTAAAAATTCCGGATATTTTTCATCTGCGTGAATTCTTGAATACACAAGTCCGCCATTTTCATTAGTTTCTTCCATAAAGTAATCCCATATCCCCGGCACATTTTTTATTCGAGTTTCATCCTTCGCTTGAAAAATAAAAGTATCAACACTTCCGTGCAGCTTAAATAAACGTAAAGATTCCTTATACTCATCAGAAAAAAATCGAAGCCTAACCTTATGTCTAACCCTAATTTTAGCGCTCTCAAAAAGAACCTCGGCAAAGTATTTTGAACCCAATGAGGTATACCCATCCGAAAATTTTCCTTGAAGAACACTGCTTTTATTTAATATATCTTCAACTAGTAAGTCATGGTTTGATGTATGAATATTTACAACTCTACCCAGAAGGATTCGGTTTATTAACCACAAAAATGATCCATATAACAATGCGTTTTGGTGACTACTCTCATTGTAAAATTCTTCAACTTTTAAAAAATCAGAAACCAAGTGTGAATATATATTATGAAAATTTCGCAATAAATTTTTCACAGAATAATTTTCTCGACCGGCATTATTCAGAAAATTTTCAACAAAGCATTTAAAATTTTCGTCATAAGCACCACTACGATATAAAGAGTAGTAATAATCAAAAAAAACTTCGTAATTAAAATTGGTATTCTTGCCTAAATAAAAAATTAAAAACTCTTCATAAAACTCATTATAAACTCTATTCAACCCAGATAGCTCTAAACCTGTTGAATACACTCTTGAAACAGATTGACTGGTATGATAATACAAATTATCACTTTTTGTTTTACTTAAAAGTTCACCCAATTCTGTAACACCGGGGATTTTCCTCGGATACGAAAAACCGGACCCTATGACAAACGAAATATTACTCATTCTTGTAAAATATTAATACACAGATTTACTATCAACCATATAATTTATCATTATTGTCCGACTAAATAAGTTAAATGCTTCATTTGTAAGTATCACCTCACCCCAACCCCTCTCCTAAAGGAGAGGGGCAAGCACCCGCTCTACAAAAGGCTTTAATAATTATAAGATGAATTTAGTCAGACAATAATATTTTCCATTCCCATAACTATTCATTCACAGATTTACTACTACCTATAATTTATCTGAATATCAAAAAACTATTTGTAAAAATTTCAAATCCAGCCACCTGTCAAATTTCCATCCTACCTGTTTAAAAATTGCTACTTCTTCAAATCCAAAATACTTATGTAGTTTAATACTTGCTTCGTTGGTAGCATCAATACCTGCAATCATTGTGTGCATTCCTGATTTCTCAGCAGCGTCAATTAATGGAGGCATTAATAACTTGCCAATACCTTTTCCTCTTATATCAGCAGCCACATAAATAGAATTTTCAACACTATACTTATAGGCGGCCCATGCTCTGAAAGGACCAATAGAACTAAAACCAAGGATCCTTCCTTCTTCTTCAGCTACAAATACCGGAAACCCCTGTTGTTTTTTTGTTTCGAACCATAGTTTACGCATCTCCATAGTATGAGGTTCATAATCGTAAACAGCGGTTGTATTTAGAATAATATCATTATAAATTTCCAGCAGCGCGTGCAAATCATTTTCCGATGCATTCCGAACCTGAATCATAAAATAAAATAGTATTATCCGGTTACTAATAATTTAAAAAAAAGATTATCTACCAACATCAATGGAAAATTTTCAGGTAATGATGTTTTATCTACCACCATAAACCCATGTTTCAAATAAAATTTTTGAGCAGCCGTTAAAATATCAATGGTTCCAAGATAAATTTCTCCTATTCCCTTCTCCCTGCACCATTCAATAGATCTATCCAAAAGCAAAAGAGCCACTCCCCTACTACCGCCTCGATACTCTTTATGTACAAACATTTTTCGTAAACAAACCTGTCTATTGCCGATATCAATAAGTGCAATGGTTCCAACCACCTTCGTATTATCAATAGCCACCCAAAAATTGCTCAAGCCATTACCATAAAATCCTTCTATATCCTACAAATCTGGTTGATCCTTTAACGAAATGGGCACCTTAAATTCGTTTTGCTGAATATCCAATATCAATTCAGTTGCTTCCGCCTGGTATATCTTTTTATATGGTTCAATTTTTATCATCACTGAATATTAATTTATAAAATTTCTATCTAACAACTATCCATAAGGATTATTAACTTTTCAATATTTCTGCAAATGCTTTTATTTTTTCCATATCTTTTACCCCCGGACTCACCTCAAAGCGGCTATTAATATCAATTGCAAATAATGCATTGGATACTGGTTCTTTTACAAACTCCTGTAAACTTTCTTCGTCGCCCGGTTCAATACCGCCACTAAGAAAAAAAGGTTTACCAATTAATTCTTTCTTTAAAATACTCCAGTCAAACTTTTTTCCGGTACCTCCATATCCAACGCCCATCGTATCAAACATAAACATATCGCACACATCCATATATGGCCTGATCATCCACTCCAAACTATCATTCTCGCTTAGCCGAAATGCTTTTACTACAGAAACATAGTCGGCGATTTTTTCACAAAATTTCGGGCTCTCATCTCCATGCAACTGAACCATCTGCAGCCTGCATTCCTCTACCATATATAATACTTCTTCAACGGTAGAGTTTACAAATACGCCCACTTTATTAATACTATTCTCTTTCCGGATTTCCGTAGTTGTCATGTGCTTGAATACATAACGCGGACTTTTTGGATAGAAAATAAAACCGGCAAACGATATACCCAAAGGCGCTAATTGGTGAACCTGTTCGGCCCGTGTCATGCCGCATACTTTAATTCTCATGCTGTTGGTCGGTTTTAAAGATTAAATAGGATGGCACAGCAATCGTTGTTCTATTTTTCCTGGGGATAAATCCCCAGGTAAGTCATAAATCCCAGGTAAGTCATAAATCCCCAGGCAAATTTTTTAACCCTGTTTGTTTCAAAAGCCTAAATCAAATCAAGCATCAGTAACAGTTAAAAAAATCAATCAGCAATTTCAATCCATTTGCACAGGTTAGTTTCTTTTCAGTACCTCAATTCAATTATAAAATTTTTGAAAGCTTTTCCAGGATCCGGTTCTTTCATGAAGTTTTCACCAATTAAGAATCCTTTAAATCCATTTTCTTTAAATAACCGGATGTTCGCTACACTGTTTATACCACTTTCAGCAACTTTTATCTTATCACCGGGTATTTTTTCCGCCATCCGTAAACTTCGTTCAATGTCTACTTCAAAATTTTTAAGGTTTCGGTTATTAATACCGATAATGCTTGTTTCGTCACAAATATGCTCAAGCTCCGTTTCATCATGCAATTCTAACAACACTTCTAATCCAATACTGTTTGCATATCCGGCCATTTGTTTTACTTCTAAAGGTGTTAAACAGGCTGCGATCAATAGAATCACATCTGCGCCAAACGCTTTCGCTTCGGCAATCTGCCAGGGATCAATCATAAAATCTTTTCGCAATACGGGTACATCTGAAATAACTTTTGTTTGTATAAGGTCGTCCAAATCTCCTCCAAAAAAAGGAGTATCGGTAAGTACCGAAATTGCCGCAGCGCCAAATTGATTATAGGGAACCACCACTGATTCTACTTCCGTTTCCTGTTTTACAAACCAACCCTTGCTGGGACTTTTTCTTTTGAATTCTGCAATTATACCTGTGCTATCTTCCGCTAATAAACTTTTTTTCAACGAGCGATTAGAGAAATTCCAAAAAAATCCATCCGTTTCAAAACGTGCAATCGGACTGAGCGGTTTAAATTCCTCAATCTCTTTTCTCTTAGCAGCAATAATTTTTTCTAAAATGGTACTCATTGCAAAGAAATTAATTTTTGTAATGATTGATTGGCTTTTCCACTTTCTAAGCTTTCAATAGCAGCGGCATATGCTTCTTCATAACTGGTATAAGCACCCGTGCATTGAAGTGCCATGGCTGCATTTGCCAAAACCACTGCATTTTGAGCCCATGTTCCTTCGCCTTTAATAATTGCAGCAAATATCTTCGCTGCATCTTCAACGCTGTTACCACCATATATATCCGAAGCTGTTACCGAACGCTTACCCAATTGCTCAGGAGTCATAACACGTTCCCCTTTATTCGTAATAACCTTTGTATCGTTGGTAAGCGATATTTCATCATAGCCATCCAAACTATGAATGATGGTAAACGCTTTCCCCGTTTGTTGCAATAGGTAATTATAAATTCTTGCCATCTCAAGATTATAAACGCCTACCAGTTGAAATGCCGGAATAGCAGGATTTACCAGCGGCCCCAACATATTAAAAAATGTACGAACGCCAAGGTTTTTTCGAATAGGCCCCACTGTTTTTAATGCAGGATGAAACAACGGTGCGTGCAAAAAACAACAATTCGATTCCTCCAATTCTTTTTTCAACCGGCCAATATCATTTTTAAACTTGTATCCCAGTTGTTCCATAACATTGGAAGAACCGCTGATAGAAGATGCTCCATAGTTACCATGCTTAGCACATTTTTGTCCGGCACCAGCTACAATAAAACAAGCAAGCGTAGAAATATTAAAGGTATTCTTACCATCTCCTCCCGTACCTACAATATCCATCACCTCTATGCCATCCAAATTAACCGCAACACATAATTCCATTAAGGCATCCCTAAAACCCTGCAGTTCTTCAATAGTTATACTTCGCATCAGGTACACCGTCATAAAAGACGTGATCTCATGTTCGTTGTACAAACCCTTGCCTATATTCAGCAACACTTCCTTAGCCTGTTCCCGGGAAAGCGTTTTATGTTCGAATAAGCGTTGAAGTATCTTTTTCATATATAGTTTATATTGACCGCATAACAACCAATTGGCAGAGATCGTATCTGCTTATCCCGGTTGCACCCATTATTGTTTTAACCAATTCTTCATAATTTTTTCACCCAAGGGTGTTAATATACTTTCCGGGTGAAATTGCACCCCCTGTACATCAAATGTTTTATGTTGCAGTGCCATGATGTATCCGTTTTCATCTTCTGCGGTAATTTCAAGATCAGCGGGAAAATTTTCCGTTGATACTACCCACGAATGATAACGGCCAGCTTCAAATTCCGTTGGAATTCCCTCAAACAAATTATTAACTCCAGAAATGTTTTTAGAATTTGGGGCAGGGATGGCAACTAATGACTTCTTTGAAACATCTCCTGCATTCCATGTACCTACTCTTATCGGGGTAGCTACACCGTGATATACTGACGTTAAATTGACGAGGGTTCCGCCAAAGGATTGCCCGATAGCCTGATGGCCAAGGCAAACACCCAATATACTTTTTGTAGGCGCGTACTCTTTTATCAATGGTAATAATAATCCGGCTTCATCGGGAATACCGGGACCCGGCGATAAAATTATTTTATCATATTCTTTCACTTTCTCCAGGGAAATTTTATCGTTACGGTGAACGCCTACTTTTCCATGAATAATCTTTTCTACCAGGTGAACAAGATTATAAGTAAACGAATCGTAATTATCAAATACCAGTATCTTCATCATTCATATTTTTTGCAATTAATAGCAACGCTGCTTAAAGGAAACGTTTTTGAAAATGTATCAATCGATCAATGCTGCAGCTTCTATTGCTTTTTTGAGTGCGCCCAGTTTGTTATTTACTTCTTGTAATTCACTTGCAGGGTTACTTGCTGCAACTACACCTGCACCTGCCTGATATATAAGTGTATTATTTTTACTGAGGAAGGTGCGAATCATTATTGCATGATTGCAACTTCCATCAAAGCCCATAAAACCGATAGCACCCCCATAATTACTGCGGGCAGATGATTCAATTGAATCAATTATTTGCATTGCTTTTATTTTAGGTGCACCACTTAAGGTACCAGCCGGAAAAGTTTTGGCCATCAATTCAAAAGGGTTGCTGCCCTTTCTTACTTTACCAGTCACTTCACTTACGAGGTGAATCACATGGCTATAATATTGCACTTGCCGGTATTGAGTAACGTTCACGTCATCGCATACCCTGCTAAGATCGTTACGTGCAAGGTCTACCAGCATAACATGCTCTGCATTTTCTTTGGCATCTTTTAATAATCGTTCTGCTTCGAGATGATCGGTTTCATCGTCACCAGTTCTTTTAAAGGTTCCTGCAATCGGATGAACAATTGCTTTACCATTTTTAATAATGAGCTGGCTTTCGGGTGATGAGCCCATTAATTTATAATCGCCATAATCAAAGAAAAACAGGTAAGGTGATGGATTGATATTTCGTAATGCACGATACACATTAAATTCATCGCCCGTAAAGGATTGCTGAAAACGGCGACTTAATACTATCTGGAAAACATCACCCCTTAAGCAACTGGATATACCTTTCTTCACCATCTCCATATATTCCTCGTTTGTACAATTTGAACTTTCTTCTTCGCAAATTTTAAATGGGAATACCGGCACATCTTTGCTTCGAATTAAAGACTCAACCGCCTGCAATTCACTTTCAATACCAGCAATCGTATTCTCGCATAAATACAATTCATCTTTATGATGATTAATAGCGATAACATATTGGTAAAGACGATAGCGCATAAGCGGAATAGTTGGCAGTAAGGAGTTGGGAGAAGGGAGCCGGGAGTTAGAAGCCGGGAGCAGAGAGCCGGAAGCAGGGAGGAGGGAGCCGGGAGTTGGGAGAAGGGAGTCGGGATTACCGAGTTGGATGGTATCAAAAAATTGTACCGCATCATAGGTTGTATAACCATATAATCCCTGTGCAAACCTTGCTTCTTTGTTATCACCACTTACTTCAAACCGATTCATAAAATCGAAAAGTAGTTGTGGCACCTGAGTAGTGTTGCTGATATCCTGCCGTGTTGGTTTTTGACCTGGCAATTTGAATTCAATACTTTTTAAGGAAGTAATTTCCATACCACCGATTGCATGAATACCAATAAATGACCAACTGTTTTCCGCTGCATGATGGTCGCTGCTTTCAAGCAATACCGTATCTCTAAAACGGTCGCGTAAACGCAGATAGATCCCTACTGGTGTAAAAACATCTGCTAATAATTTTTTGCAGGTAGTATGTATGGCAATATTTTTCATAGCATCACAAAATCTTCTCCCATAAAGAGTATTTTAAAAAATAAAAGCTTAATAAAGAATTGAACATGATAAAAAATATTATTAAAGTTACAGGCTTCATTTGCAAGTGTCAC
>JANNEK010000231.1:0-2455 GCA_031378605.1 Chitinophagaceae bacterium
AACACTTTTTGAAAAGCACAACGAGGATATAATTGTTACGCTGTACAGGGACGGGCAGCTGAACCTGGTTTGCAGAAATGTAAAATTTACTTTTTTTGATTTTGACTATTCTATACCACATCCTGTATTATTAGAAAATGGGCTTTCAATTCCCAGTTTACTTGATTTGGCTGCTATGAAAGCCTTTGCATTAGGCAGAAGGAGTAAATGGAAAGACTATCTTGATTTGTATTTTATAATAAAAGGACATTATACCATAAACATGATTTCGCAGAAGGCTACAGAATATTTTGGTGACTTATTCAGCGAAAAACTATTCAGGGGGCAGCTTAATTATTTTGAAGGTATTAGCTTTGAAGAACAAGTAGAATTTATGCCAGGCTTCGAAGTCAATGAAAACGAAGTAAAAGAATTTTTAGTGGACGCCGCATTAACTGGATTTTAATTGCTTTAAATATTACGATGAAACAAATTCCGAATCTTTTCACTTTACTCAACCTCGTTTTCGGTTGTTTGGCTATTGTATTTACGTTGCAAAACGGCATCATGATTACCGTAGATGCAGAAGGCACCGAGTTGCTTTACATTCCTGAAAAAATATGGATGGCATCTTTATTTATCGGACTGGCAGCTCTTGTAGATTTCTTAGATGGATTTGTGGCTCGTCTTTTTAAAGCCAGTTCCGAAATGGGCAAGCAATTAGATTCTTTAGCCGACCTCGTAAGTTTTGGTGTGGTACCGGGAATGATTATCTACCAATTTCTCCGATTAAGTTTTGCGCAGCAGGAAGGTGGGCTTGATGTTTCTTTACTTTGGTTGTTACCGGCTTTTGTTTTGCCTTGTGCTGCTGCATGGCGATTGGCAAGATTTAATTTGGATACGGAACAATCATTCTCCTTTAAAGGAATGCCGGTACCTGCGGTCGGAATTTTTGTAGCTTCTTTACCACTTATATACTGGAATGTAAATGAAGAATGGATTCAGAACCTGTTATTGAATAAATGGGTGCTGTATACTTTGGTGGCTGTTCTTTCCTGGCTAATGGTTTCCACCTTGCCTTTAATGGCATTGAAGTTTAAGGATTTCAGTGTGAAAAATAATTTACCGAAATACTTGCTTGTTGTCATTGCTATTGCAGCCGTATTAATTTTAAAATGGTTGGCAGCTCCGGTAATTATTGTTGCCTATGTTCTTTTGTCGCTGTTGTTCAAACCAACAGTGGTGAAATGATAATATAGATTAAGAAAACAATAGTAAAGTACAACCGGGCAATATTTTTAATATTAATAGCAATTGAAAAGTTATGAGTACAGGAGAAATCATACTTTATCAAAATCAGGAAGGCAATATTAAGATTGATGTGAGGCTGGAGGATGAAACGGTATGGCTAAGCCAGGCGCAAATCGCCGAATTATTTGGTAAAGGCAGAACCACTATAACGGAGCACATACAAAATGTATTTGCCGAAGGCGAGTTGGATGAAAAACTGGTGTGTCGGAATTTCCGACATACCACTCCACACGGCGCCATTGAAGGAAAAACACAAGAAAAGGAGGTTAAGCATTATAACCTTGATGTAATTATTTCTATCGGCTACCGTGTTAAATCGCCACAAGGCACACAGTTTAGAATCTGGGCTACACAACGTCTCAAAGAATATATTATAAAAGGCTTTGCCCTTAATGACGACCGTTTTAAAACGGGCAATTCTATGAATTATTTCAATGAGTTGCAGGAACGCATCAGGGTAATACGGTTGTCTGAAAGGTTTTTTTATCAAAAAATAAAAGACATCTACACCACCAGTATTGATTATGATGCAAAAGATGAAAAAACAATTGCCTTTTTTAAAATAGTGCAAAACAAATTGCTTTGGGCTATTAGTGAGCAAACAGCGGCTGAATTGGTATATCGCCGGGTAGATGCAAGTTTGCCATTATTAGGCATGCAATCGCTGGATAAAAAAAATACCGACGCCATTAAAAAAACAGATATAAGCATTGCCAAAAATTATCTAAAAGCCGATGAAATAAAATTATTGGGTTTACTGGTGGAGCAATATTTGGCGTTTGCCGAAACCATGGCTCAGCAACGAACACCCATGTATATGCAGGATTGGATAAGCCGGTTAGATAGTATTTTACAACTCAATGGCAGGGAATTATTAACCCATGCTGGAAAAGTAAGCCACGAAGCAGCTGTAGAAAAATCAAATGAAGAATTTGAGAAGTATAAGCTGACTCAAAAGGTAATCGAAAAGGAACAAAGCCTTAAAGAGATTGAAGCTGATATTAAAAGGATTAAAAATAAGGACAAGTGAAAAGCTGAAAGGGAAGAACGAGTTTTGTTAATTGGCTATATTCTTTTGGCGTTGTTATTTAGACCATAGGAAAAATAGCTTGAAACATGCGGCAAAAGATAAATACCTTTTGATTTGGTGTTCAAAATAACACAA
>JANNEK010000237.1:0-3484 GCA_031378605.1 Chitinophagaceae bacterium
TATCGGTTTCCGTTGCGCAATGGATCGCGTAGGTAGCCCCGAAGGTAACGGTAGAAAAACCGGTATCAATTATGCAACACGCCGTCAGAATACCAGAAAGAAATAAGTTTGGTTCGCATATTTTTGAAAAGCCATCTCCTAGTAAGAGGTGGTTTTTTCTTTTATTTTTGTTGTATGACAATTGAACAACTCTACCAGGTATACCAACAATACCCTTCGGTACAAACGGACACGCGCAAGTTAAAAAAGGGAGATTTATTTTTTGCATTAAAAGGGCCGAGCTTTAACGGTAATAGCTTTGCCCAACTTGCACTGGAAGCTGGTGCAGCTTACGCAGTAATTGATGAAAAAGAATTTAGTATCAACAACAAAACAATTCTCGTTGATGACGTACTGAAAACATTACAAGAATTAGCGCTTTATCATCGTAAAAAATTGAGTATTCCTTTTATTGCAATTACCGGCAGTAATGGTAAAACAACAACCAAGGAATTGGTGAATGCCGTTCTATCAGGTACGTTTAAAACTTATACCACCAAAGGAAATCTAAATAATCATATTGGAATACCTCTAACGATATTAGACGTACAACCCGATGCAGAAATTGCAGTAATTGAAATGGGTGCCAATCATCAAAAAGAAATAGAAGGTTACTGCACCTATACGTTGCCGACACATGGCATTATTACAAACTGTGGCAAAGCTCACCTCGAAGGCTTTGGAGGAATAGAAGGAGTTCGAAAAGGTAAAGGCGAATTGTTTAGTTATCTTAAACAACATAATGGAACAGCTTTTGTTATGTGGGATTATGATTATCTGCAGGAAATGAGCAAGGGAATACCTGTACTCATTACTTATGGAACTAAAAATGCAAGTGTTACTGGTAAGGCTTTAGAAAGCGAACTATTTTTAAACGTAGCGATTGAAAAAGGTGTTTCTATAAAAAATATTCATACGCAATTGGTTGGAGAATACAATTTACCCAACGTATTAGTAGCTGCTACGATTGGCAACTATTTCAACATTTCGGGCAACAAAATTAAAGAAGCAATTGAAGCATACACTCCTTCTAATAGCCGATCTCAATTAATTAAAAAAGGAGATAATGATATTATACTGGATGCGTATAATGCAAACCCCAGCAGTATGAAAGCCGCTATAGAAAATTTTGCCAAATCATCTTTCGAGGAGAAAGTATTAATGCTGGGTGCCATGGCAGAATTAGGTGCAGAAAGTTTGGATGAACATAACACGATTATTGAACTTATTAAAACCTATAACTGGAAAGCGGTGGTACTGGTTGGGGGTGATTTTCAAAAAACGACTCATTCATTTATAAGTTTATCCAATGCAGCGGAAGCGGCAGACTGGTTTCATGAACAACAATTTCATCATACGGCTATCTTAATAAAAGGCTCCCGAAGTATGCAAATGGAAAAGGTATTGAATTAGATTTCATTGACAGATGCAAAAAAGGAAAAATCTTTTAAAGAATCAATGATATTTTTTTGATGAGTACTTTTAGCGGAAAGAAAATTGTATTGCAACTCTTTTACTATTTTTTTTTCATTTAGGGGAATTGAGTCTGTATACAAATCTTCTACATATAAAAGTGCTATACAACGATCATTGAACTCACCTAATTCTTCCGTCATTTCAATAAGTAGTTTTTCATTTTTCCAGGCAGTAACAGGAAATGGAATTCCCCAAACAGACGTGAAGGTTTTACTATTATAATTAATATCTTTTAAATGTTTTCGAAGTGTATGAAGATTTTCATCTGCCTCGGGCACCATTAGAATTAAGCGGATGGCGGTTATGTTCCGTTGTACAAAATATTTAACTTGTTCCGTCTCCAGATATTCCGGAGGCATTACCTTCCAGCGATCAATTTCCTTATCAAAGTGAAAAATATCGGTACGTTTAATAAATTCTTCTTTTGCAGCAAATAATTTCTTTTCCAGTATGGTATAATAGACCGGAAGAATTTCCCTATTTACATCAGGTAATGTATTTAATTGAGCAATGAACAGACTAAGTTCGCGGATAGTGCCCGTAACCCTATAAATCTTCTTTAGCTCTGCAGTAATGATGGGCATATGTCCATTTACCGAAGCGGTAATCATTCGAAGAAAAGCTCTTAGTTTTTTATATTCAACTCGCCAGTCGTGTATATCTTTTTCTTTGAAATAGCCGGGTATCCGTTCAGTCAGTTTCATTAAATGACTGCTATATTTCTCAATTACCTGTTCCTGACTAGCCCTATCCACTTTTTTTTGATAAGCTACAAAAAATAATAATAACTACGTTTATAAATTGCTGCCAAACTTGTGAATGGCAATTGGAGGAGGATTATTCTTTGTATGGTTTTGCTATAAGGGTATTCGGTCCCCGGCTAACTACGAAAGATAAGGGAGAGATTCTTATGTTTTCTCTTTGCGTTCCTGAACAAACCAGACGCAAAGAAAAGAAGGATCGCAAAGTTCGCAACGCCATTAAAGAATTAATAAAAAACTTGGCGCTCTCCCCGCTTCTTTGTGTTCTTTGCGTTCCTAAACCCAGACCCCGCTGGTGCAAGTATGTTTTCCAATGCACAAGCTAAGACGATGTTCGTTCAAGTGCTGGTGCAAGTGTGAATAAGTTATAACTTGCATTACTACCTGCTATCTTTACTCTACAAGTACTGCACTTAAACAATACAACCTATTGAATCGTTAACCTGCCATTATCAACTACTTTTTGGTTTACGATTAATTGATAATTGTATAATCCGGCTACCAGCTACTTAACTCTCCGCAGAGTCTCTCCTAACGGCCTTGCGCGTGTGCCGGAGGACTCTGCGGCAGTACTCAGTTCTTTTTTGTCAAATCTATATCTTCCATTTCCATATAATGAGTTACCGGATAATAACCCTGTTGCCCCTATATATAAAATAATAATGCCTTTCTGATTTCAGTATATCAAATTGTTTATATACTTCGTCATAGGCATCTGCCAGTTCAATTAATGGCAACCATTTGTAGCAGGTAACGGTGATAAAATAGATGGCTTCTTTATTGGGCATCTCTCTCCGGACTGCCATAGAGTAAAGATACTAAAACAACATTTTGTATCTGGTGCCGCAGAGTCCTCGGCTAACGCACAGGCCCAACAGAGAGACTCTGCGGAGAGGTAAACCCGGCAACACTTGCCGGGCTGTATTATTATTCTTTGTATCAGTTACTGTCTCTTTGCTTTGCAGGCACAAGTTGGCTTGCCTTGCTCCCCGATATTCTAAAATACTTTTACTTCTCCGCAGAGTCTCTCCTAACGGCCTTGCGCGTGTGCCGGAGGACTCTGCGGCAGTACCCTATTCATTTTTTGTCAAATCTATATCTTCCATTTCCATATAATGAGTTACCGGATAATAAACTTGTTGGCCGGTTATATAAAACAGTGCCGAACTATGTTTGTACTCTACCGGGCTCTTAGCCAATTGCCAAAC
>JANNEK010000273.1:0-4643 GCA_031378605.1 Chitinophagaceae bacterium
CGGAATTCAAATTAAAATATGGAACTACATGGCTGGGCACGGTAAGCAATGCCTGGGAGAATGCTCTTAATTGGAGTTGCGGAACCTTGCCCGATAGCAAAACGGATATTATTATAAACGGAGGAACACCTTTTACACCTCAATTGGGTTCAGATATTACGATACGCAGTTTGAGATTACCAGGCTCATCGAATCTTATTATAAAATCGGGATTTCATTTAACCGTTAAACAATAGGGTAAAGAATTCAGATCGATTATTAATTTAATTTGTATTTTTTCAAACAGCAAATATGTATACCGGAAAAATATTTACACTCAGTTTACTTTGGCATTTCGCACGCGTAAATCTTTTTAGAACACTAATTATAAGTATTGCCGCGGTATTATTGTATGAAGTAGCCGGGTTTAGATTTGTTGCAATTCCATTCCTGCCTGTTGGAACAATCGGTACCGCAGTTGCTTTTTATATTGGTTTTAAAAATAATCAGGCCTATGATCGCCTATGGGAGGCTCGCCGGCTTTGGGGAGGAATCACCAATGCAAGCCGCAACCTGGCAACCATGATGATTTCACTGGTAGATGACAAGACTTTTGTTAACGATTTTCTTCATAGGCATATTGGGTATGTAAATATTCTTCGATTGCAGTTGCGCCGAACAATTCCCTGGGCAACCAGTAGGGGTGATTTGCATAGAACTTTTGTAGGGGAAAAAAAGGAATTGGAAGAATTTGATGAGGGATTAAAGACGATACTAGCAAAGAATAATAAAATGCAATATTATGAGCTGCTAAAAAGCAAGCAGAATGTGGCTAACATAATGTTGAAAATACAAATTGAACAGTTAACGAAGTTGAAAAGAGAAAAAAAAATTGATGATTTTGAGCACAGCGATCTGGTGAAAATGATTAATGAATTGTTTAACCTGCAAGGAGGTTGCGAACGTATTAAGAGTACACCGCTGTTCCGGCAATATAGTATTTTTAGCAGGGTATTTGTATTGCTTTTTATTTTCTTATTGCCCTTCGCATTATTGAAAGATCTGAGTACTCTGGCATCATGGGGAGCGTGGCTGACTATTCCATTTACTCTTTTAATATCGTGGGTTTTTTATACAATGGAACAAATTGGTGAGTATAGTGAAAATCCATTTGATAATTCGGTGAACGATACACCAATTACTACCATCTGCCGCAATATAGAAATTGATATAAAGGAACTATTGGGCGAAAAGGAATTACCTCAAAAATTTCAACCGGAGAATAATATTTTATTATAAAAATATAAGTATGGTCAATTTTGAAAAGATATTTTCTAACAATGAACAGTGGGTTGCCGAAAAATTGGCTAAAAATCCAAGCTATTTCTCCGACTTATCAAAGGGTCAAAGCCCCGAAGTATTATATATAGGTTGTTCCGATAGCCGGGTAACGGCAGAAGACTTAATGGGTGTACAACCCGGAGAAGTATTCATTCACCGCAATATTGCCAATATGGTCATTAGTATAGACCTGAACGTTATGTCGGTATTAAATTATGCCGTCAGGCATTTGCAGGTAAAACACGTGGTGGTTTGTGGGCATTATGAATGCGGAGGCGTTAAAGCGGCGATGCAGGCAAAGGACCTTGGTTTATTAAACCCCTGGCTGAGAAATATTCGCGACGTGTATCGCATACATAAAGCTGAGTTGAATTCTATCAGCGATGAATCGAAACGGTATAATCGGCTTATTGAATTGAATGTTCAGGAACAGTGTGTAAACCTAATTAAAACCGCAGCAGTTCAACAGGCACATAAAGAGCGTGGATTGCTGGTGCATGGATGGGTTTTTGATATACATACTGGTAAGTTGATCGATTTGAAAATAGATTTTCCAACAATACTTAACGAAATAATGGAAATTTATCGTCTTTACTGATAACTATAAACGAGCATCGAAGAAAATAACGAAACTATCTCTGCGCATTGCGATTGCACAAAGTGGGTATAGGATTGGAAAAAGTTTATGATCCGGATGGGGAATTGATGTTAGTGAGCTAGATTACAATTTTAATGCTCATAAAAAGAATGAGGGTGGATTGAAAAAGAATCAATTCTATTCATAATGCCTTTAGAAACTAATTTAATGTTCGGTAAGCTGCGATACTCGCTAAATACATCCCACCTTGCCCAACAGGTTTACCCGTTGTTATAATATTTATTTCCGCACCAACACCTGCAGATACAACTGCGCTCCATTTTTTATTTCTCGTTTTTATCAAATAACCAATTTCAATACTGGGTTGATAAACAATAATTCTGGTAGAACCATTCGTCTGGTTAATTAATCCAATATCATTTTTCCAATCAATTATTGTATTGTATAATTCTCCCCTTGTTCCGATAAAAAAAGTACCTGGCTTTGTAGTAAATAAATATCGATATCCAAGTGAGATTCCATAACCAATGCCTTCTTCATTGTCATTTAATCCGCTCCAGTTATGCCTGTCCGCAATATTAACTCCAAGCTTTGTAAAAAAAACATGGTTAGGTCTGTAAGAATACATGACAGATGGTCCAATTAACCAGCCTGCCGGATACCATTGTACTTCGATACCAAAATGTAATTTGTTTAGAAATTTATTATTTTTTTTATTCTGGGCCGCAACAGCGGAAACAATTCCAAAATAAATTATAAAAAATGCAGCAATTATTTTTTTGTGAAACTTAATCATTGCCTAAAATTGTCGAAAATTATTTTGTGGCGAATAATATTTATGGCTCCCATATTAGTTCTTTAAAGATAGGAAGATAGTAAGGTACTCTTATTGATTTTAGAAGAATGATAGTTAATGGAGCGAACCATCGTGGTTTACGTAGGAAAAGTAAATTAACCAGGTGCTCAATTTGATTGAACCGCTATCTTAATTTATACGTATTGATTCTAATTGAAATGTTTATCAGCAATAAATATTTCAAGGTAATCATTGGTTTCAGCGGCCCACTTATAAAGAAGGTCGCTTTTAATGGGTTCGTAAATATCTTTTTTAAAAGGATCGGTGGGCAGTACTTTATAGGGAACCAACAGCAAAGAATTTGGTTCAATATAGTCGTAGTGCTTATCGGAATTGAGTCCTTTGATCTGGACGAACCGATATCCATCTTTCTGAAGCTTGTCCAATGCTTCCACGCTAAATAGGATTGTTCCGGATTTAGCGTCTTTGATTCCATTTCTCATTGTATTAAAGTCTTTTCAATTATAACAACCACCGGGTTCTAAAGTTTATTAGTTGCAAAAAAATTAATAAGAACTTCTGTGTTCAGCCAAATCAGTGTTTATTCAATCTGTTAAAAGTCAAACGAAGCGCGTTCAATTTTTCCAGAAGGGCGGGCGAATAATTTGTTGAAGAGAATACCTGTCAAAAAGAAGAAACGCAACGAAGATAATTAAGTAGTAAACGCCTGGATCAATCGCATTACTTCTGCTCCTTCGTCGCCGCTGCATGGGTTTGGCCCCTCGCCTAAAAAATAATTTACAGTTTTTTCAATCATAGGCTGTTGAACATGCGGTAGTAAGTCAAACGACAAAGTGGTTGTTTTTTCAGTTGTTAAAAGTGTAATCGTATTACCACTAAAAATGTTAAACCTTAGTATACCCGAACTGCCTACTATTTCACATTGATCCTCTTCTATTGGAGAATTAAAACACCAGGTACCATTAAAAACAGTACCATTTTCAAAAAGAATAGTTCCGGCAACTAAATCATCTGCCCTATATCGTTTTTGCTGATTCATGGAAACACCCGATACTTTTTGAACAGGCCCGAAAAAATAATACATTAAATCAAGTTGATGGGGCGCAAGATCATGAAAAAGCCCACCGCCTGAAATCGTGGGGTCTATTCGCCAGGCAACCCGGGGATTGGTCATTTCATCTTCTTTAAGCGAAGGTTTAAACAACTTTATCTGTGCTAATAGTACATCGCCTATACTTTTGTTGGATATTAATTCTTTTACTTTTTTAAAAAGCGGTTGTTCCCTGCGGTAATGTGCAACAACCAGTTTTAGATTCTTTTTTTTTGCCATCCGGGCCATTTTCATCGAAGACTGATAATTATGGGCCATCGGTTTTTCTACATAAACAGGTTTGCCTGCTTTCAATGCTGCAATCGTAAATTCCTCATGAGTAGAAGGAGGAGTGGCTACATATATTGCATTCACATCGGGGTCATTTATCAGTGAGCTTACATCATCGTACCATTTGGGTACCTGGTGGCGATGGGCATAATCTTTTGCTTTTTGAGCATTTCTACGCATAACTGCTACCAGCGATGAATTATTAACTTTATTAAAAGCAGGACCACTTTTTATTTCTGTAACATCTCCACAGCCAATAATGCCCCAATTAATCTTTTCCATACTTTTTGAATATTAAGAAATGTTTTAAATGGTTTCGATTTAGTATAGTTTTCGGTTAACAGTGATTGGGAGTAAATAACCTATTGGATCAGTAAAAGCTTTGAAATAGTAAACTTTTAGTTAGTAATAGGCTTTTTAGCTTGGGAACCACATCGATCCACAGTAGTTCATAAATGCTAAAATAATGAATATTAGCCAAGTTGTTTTTGGGTAGCGAACTTACCCCAGTTGTAAACTTAGGGGAG
>JANNEK010000304.1:0-9492 GCA_031378605.1 Chitinophagaceae bacterium
AAATAAAATAGGCGCTAATTTTGTTCCCAGTAAATCTGCTAATAAACCATGTGCCTCTTTTAATTCTGCAACATCGGTTCTTCCTGTAGAAAAGAAAACTTTAGCTGCTAAAATTAGAATGGCTGCATTTACAAAAAAGGCAATATTAAGCGCAATGGTCGAATCAATAAGGTTCCATTTTAAAGCCTGTTTAATGCCTTCTTTTGTTTTTTGTATTTTTCTTGTTTGTACAAGCGCCGAATGTAAATAAAGATTATGCGGCATAACCGTAGCTCCAATAATTCCGATAGCTAAATAAAGAGCCTGGTTATTGGGGAGAGAAGGAATTAAGCCACTTACCATTTCCCCAATCGGAGGTTTAGCCAGTATAATTTCAATTAAAAAAGAAATTCCAACGATGGCTACCAGTGCAATAATAAATGCCTCCATTTTTCGGATGCCCAATCGCTGAAGAAATAATAATAAAAAGGTATCCAATACCGTTATAGCCACTCCCCAAATCAGGGGTAGCCCCGTTAATAAATGAATACCGATCGCCATACCTAAAACTTCTGCTAAATCACAGGCGGCTATGGCAATTTCGGCAAGTAAATAAAGAATAAAATTAATTGTTCGGGGATAGGTTTCCCGATTTGCCTGTGCAAGGTCGCGCCCCCGTACAATTCCAAGGCGGGTAGATAAACTTTGTAACAACAGCGCCATCAGGTTGCTCATTAGCAATACCCAAATTAATTTATAGCCAAACTGGCTGCCTCCGGCAAGATCGGTGGCCCAATTACCCGGATCCATATATCCTACACTTACCAGGTAAGCCGGTCCAAAAAAAGCAAATGCCTTTCGCCATCCAATTTTTTTGGTACTAATGTCGATCGATTCGTGTACTTCGCTCAGCGAATGGTCCTGTTCTATCTTATTCATCGTACTTTACAAAAATATTTTTAGCGACGTGTTCGCTTACAGTGATGGTTGGTTGATTTTTTATTTTCAATTCAATAGAATTATCGAACGTAAATTTTTTCTTTACTTCCAGTTTACTTCCCAATTGAATATTTTTATGACTAAGCAATTCCAGCATTTCTGCCGATTGATCACCAATGCTGCTAACTTCCGCCAGTTTGTGAAGAGGTAAATTTAAAAGATCTACCTGCCTTGCAATGGTTAAGCGGCCATTGCTATCCGGTATAGGATCTCCATGAGGATCTGTTTTCGGGAACTCGAGGTAGGCATCTAACCGATCAATTAATTTTTTACTGCTGATATGCTCAAGTTCCTCTGCGATTTCATGTACCTCATCCCAGCCGAAATTCAACTTGTTAACTAAAAAAAATTCCCATAAACGATGTTTGCGAACAATGTGTATGGCAACTTTTTTACCCTCGGGACTAAGTTTAAAACCCTTGTATTTTTCATAGAGCAGCAGCTTCTGCGATTTTAACTTTTTCAGCATATCAGTAACCGAGGCCGGCCGCGTTTGAAGAGCACCAGCCAATTGATTTGTAGTTACCATGCCATCTTCTTCCTGGAGATGAAAGATTGACTTGAGATAATTTTCTTTGCTGGATGAATATTTCATTGAAACTAAAATATAATTTAGACAAATCTAAAAAACATAAACGAGATATCCAATAAACTTTTTTGTGAATGAGGTTGAATGACTATTTTTAACCGCTAACTCCTGTTTAATATGAAACGAATGTTCCTTGGTCTATTTTTAATTACTTTATTGCTTAACTGTAAAAGCAAGAAAACATCTTTGCAGGAGGAGGACGAAATTGAAGTGACCGATTTCATAAATTTTTTTCCGGAACGTACCTTACCCATAAGGGTGGCAGATACCACGCTTGCCCATAAAATATCCGATTCTTCTTTAATCACCTTTAAAACATTTACGAAGTTTATACCGGATTCTATTTTTAGTAAGGATTTTGGCAAAGGCGTTAAACCAAAATTTTACCCCCTTGGCCGAACTCGGGAAAAAGGAAAAGAAATTTATTTATTTTTCAAGGCAATAAGCGGAAACAAGCGAATTGGGTATTTGGCTTGCTTTACTAAAGAGGAAATTTTTATGAATGCACTTCCATTGGTAAAAACGGGAGCTGAGTCTTACACGGAAACTTATGGAATGCTTGATAATAAATTTCAGATTACAACTTATCGAGAAAAAAAGAACGGATCCTCACTCCAGTTCAAAAGAAATGTATACGTTATTAATAATTCTTCGAACGATTTTACACTTGTAATGACTGAGCCGAACGAAGAAATTATTGAACAGATATTTAATCCAATCGATACCCTCAAACAAATAAATAAGTTGTCAGGTAACTATGTAAAGGACAAGCGCAACTTTGTTAGTGTAAGAGATGCTAAAAAAAATGGAGAACTTTTATTCTTTATTCATTTTGAAAAAGATAATGGCGAATGTGTTGGTGAATTAAAAGGAATGTTGCGATTGGTATCAAAAAATAGGGCAAAGTATCAAGAGCCCGGCAACCCCTGCGCACTTGACATTGAATTTGGCACCACTTCCATAACTATAAAAGAAACAGGTGGCTGTGGAAGTTTTAGAAATATCAAGTGTTTTTTTGAAGGTACCTATCCCAAAAAGAATTTGCCCAAACCACGACCTGTGAGTAAAAAAAATATTGCTAAGCCTGGGTAATAAAGTATTGCGTACGCTCTTCTCTCTCCTTATTGATATTTAATTTTGTATCAGTTTCTTTGCTGCAGATTAAAAGAATCGCCATTGAAAATGGTGCATTTTTAGAATTTGTAAATAAATCAAAGAACAATTGATTTTCGTATTTAACCGTTATATTGCGGCCTCAATTGTGTAATAATTACACAGAATGATATCATTTGTGTGCAGGAATTTTATTATTTACAAATTGTTTTATTTCTTATGAGTTTCACGAATTACAAAGTACCTTATGCCACTGACGAACGATTTGCCAAGAAAATAGCTTATTTCTCAATGGAATTTGCCGTGCATCAGCCATTGAAAATTTATAGTGGAGGCTTAGGATTTTTATCTGGTTCACACCTGCGAAGTGCTTATGAATTGAAACAGAACCTCATTGCTGTTGGAATTTTATGGAAGTATGGCTACTACGATCAGGCGCGAAACCAGGATCAGACACTTCAGGTAACCTGGATGGAAAAACAATATAGTTTTCTGGAAGATACCGGAATTAAATTTCAAATAACTATTCACGATCATCCTGTGTGGATCAAGGTTTGGTATCTTAATCCCGAAACATTTAAATCGGCGCCGCTTTTTTTATTGAGTACTGATTTACCTGAAAACGATTATGTATCTCAAACAATAACACATCGTTTATACGATGCGAATGTTGCTACTAAAGTTGCTCAGTTTATTTTATTGGGTGTGGGAGGAGCGAAGTTAATGGATGAAATAGGATTCAATCCAGCTCTTTATCATTTGAATGAGGCCCATGGTGTTTCAGCAGTATTTTATCTATACAAAAAATATGGTAAAGTAGAGGAAGTACGCAAACGGCTTGTATTTACTACACATACTCCGGAAGAAGCCGGCAATGAAAAACATGATATTCATCTATGTCACAAAATGAGTTATTTCTGTGGATTGAGTATTGATGAAGTGCGAAAGCTTACGGGTTTAAAAGATGATCAGTTTAATCATTCTCTTGTTGCTTTGCGATTTGCAAGGCTTGCAAACGGCGTATCAAAATTACATGGTGAAGTGTCGCGGCATATGTGGGCGAAGCACGAAAATATTTGTCCAATCATTTCAATAACAAACTCTCAAAACTGGACTTACTGGGCCGATAAGCAGTTGTATCGTGCCAGTGGAGAAGGTAACGACGCCTGGTACGATGATCGTAAAAAATATTTGAAACGCAGGGCTTTTGAAATTGTGGCCGATCAAACAGGTAAGATATTCGACCCTTCAATATTTACGATTGTTTGGGCCCGTCGTTTTGCGGGCTATAAAAGAGCAGAACTTATAACAAGAGATCGGGAGCGATTTGAACGTTTGCTTTCTAATAAAAAATACCCTGTACAAATTATTTGGGCTGGTAAACCCTATCCAATGGATTACCCGGCTATCAACGATTTTAATAATCTTGTGCATTTAAGCCGCAATTATAAAAACGTGGCTGTTTTAGTTGGCTATGAACTCACCCTTTCTAAACGAATGAAACAAGCTGGTGATCTTTGGTTGAACAATCCACGAGTGCCCAGAGAAGCATCCGGTACAAGTGGTATGACTGCTTCCATGAATGGCGCGGTTAATTTATCTACCGATGATGGATGGATTCCGGAGTTTATTAATCATGGTAACAATGGGTTTGTAGTTCCCAAAGCCGATTATGCGAATATGAGTGTACACGAGCAGGATGAATATGACCTTAACAAATTGTACGAGCTGTTGGAAAATGAAATTATCCCTATGTATTATGATCAATACGATACGTGGAGGCAGATTTGTAAAAATGGAATGCGTGATGTTCGCCTTCAATTTGATGCGGGCCGCATGGCACAGGAATATTACGAGCTGCTCTATAAATAATTGTTAGCTAACCCTTCGTTTTAAGGATCTGCTTACCCGCAGGTCTTTTTTTATGTAAATATCAATCAGGCCGCATCCATTGTAAACACATAAAACAATTGATATGAAAAGATTGATAGTTATTCTTTGTCTAATCCTTTCGATTTTTTCTGCAAGGGCAGGAAATGAAAAGATCGTAGTTCCTTCATTGCTAAAGCAGGCAACCGTTTATAGAGTAGGAGCTGAATTAGTACATACGGCAAAGGCAAATCTTTCACAAGGAACCATAGAATTAATAATAGATGGAATAAGTAGCCAGGTAGATTTAAACAGTATTCAAATAGGCACGGAAGGAAAAATAACTATTTTATCCGTTGAATTTTCTACAGAATATTTGAAGCCATTGATAAAAACGACTTCTATAAAAAAATTGGAAGATTCACTTGAGCTGGTGAATAAAGAATTGAACAAAGTTTTGGTGCAACTAAAAACAGGAAAAGAATTATTAGAACTCTTAAAGGCGAATAGATTGATTGGGGGCACTCAAACAGGATTAAGTGTAGCTGAATTAATAAAGATGATGGAGTATTACAAAACAAAAACCCTTGAGCTGGAAAATGAGCAAAGCGTATATCGCGAGAAAGAAAGTAAGTTTAATGAAACCATTGGAAAAATTCGAATGCAGATTAATGAAGAAGAACAAAAAAACTCAAAATCATCAGGTAAACTTTTATTACAGGTATTAAGTCCGTTGGCAGGTACTTATAATTTTACTGTTTCTTATATAACACCAATGGCCTTCTGGAATCCAAGTTATGATCTTAAAGTAGAAAATATAAATAAGCCCATCAATGTACTATACAAGGCAAAATTGGTTCAAACAACGGGCATTGATTGGAAAAATATAAAACTTTCTTTGGCTACCTCCACGCCGGGCCAACAGGGAACAGCACCTGTTTTTCAAAGTTGGTTTCTTACCTACATAAATCCGGTTGCAACTATGGAAAGAAATATGATGATGAATTCCATTCAACCGATTGGCCAATTTAAATCAAATTCACTTGAAGAGGTTGTGGTAACAGGATATGGCACAAAAGTTAGAGGTACGAATTCCTTAAATACTGCCAACCAACCCTTATATATATTGAATGGGGAACCGATTTCAGCGGATGCTTTCAAATTGATTGATCCTAAAGCCATCAAAAAAATTGATGTAGTGAAAGATGCAAATGCAACGGCTATCTATGGAGCAAAAGCAGTGAACGGAGTGATTGTAGTAACATTGAAAGATGGGCTTGACGAATACGTAACCGTTAACGATAATGAGTTAAATGTTACCTATGATATTGATCTGCCTTATGATATTCCATCCAATGGAAAAGAACAGCAGGTATCGCTTAAAGAAATTACCGTTGCTGCTGGTTATAAATATTATGCTGCTCCTAAATTAGATAAAGAATCGTACTTATTAGGTGAAGTAGCCGATTGGGAAGCATTAAACCTATTACCTGGAGAAGCCAATATAATGTTTGAAGGAACTTATATTGGTAAAACTTATATTGATCCTAATTCAACCCAGGATACGCTGAACCTGACGTTGGGTCGTGATAAAAGGGTAGTGGTTAAAAGAGAAAAATTAAAAGACTTTAGCAATGTAAAATTTTTAGGTACCAATAAGAAACAAGTGTTTACTTATGAGATTGTTGTAAAAAATAATAAAAAAGAAAAAATACAAATGCTGCTGAAGGATCAGTTTCCAATTTCTACGAATAAAGATATTGAGGTGGAGCTGCTGGAAAATAGTGATGCAATGGTTAAAAGTGAGATAGGCGTGCTTACATGGAAATTGGATTTAAATGCAGGAGAAACAAAAAAATATCGGATCAGTTACAGTGTAAAATATCCAAAAGATAAAACAGTGAATGTATATTAGTAGAATTTAGGATAGTGTAAAAAACCCGGAGCTATTCCGGGTTTTTTTTTGCGCAATTAAAAATGAATTTAATGGCGTAATCCTTAATTTTATAAAAATGAACTGAGATTGAAAAACGCAGTCTGGCGCTTATTGCAACCTTTTATATTGATCATTGCAATTGTACTAATTGGTATAATTGGTTATATGACCATTGAGCAGTTCAATCTTGTTGAGGCTATATACATGACCACTATATCTGTAACCACCGCTGGCTTTACAGAGGTTCGCCCATTAACCGATGCAGGTAGAATGTTTACCGTTTTTTTATTGATCACCAGTTGGGGTGCTGTTGCATTTGCACTAACACGAATAACACAATACATTATAAGCGGAGAGATTAATAAATACTTTAAAACCCGGCGTATCATGACTTCTATTGACAAACTCAGCAATCATGTTATTGTTTGCGGTTATGGCCGTAACGGTAAGCAGGCAGCGCAAACTCTGGGCTATCATGGACAGCCCTATGTAGTAATTGAAAACAGGATCGAGATTTTGGAAGAAGCCATTGCAGATAATCCGGAATTATTAATCTTACATGGCGACGGTACCGATGATGATGTATTAAAGAAAGCTGGAATTACCCGTGCAAAAGCTCTTATTACAGCATTACCGGTTGATGCGCATAATGTTTTTATCGTTTTATCTGCCCGTTCTTTAAACGATACCATACAAATTATAAGCCGTGCCTCTGACGGAAACACATCACCGAAGTTAAAAAAGGCAGGTGCTAATAGTGTTATTATGCCAGATAAAATTGGAGGAACACATATGGCAACCCTGGTTTCGAAGCCAGACGTTATTGAGTTCATTGATTATTTATCGGGAGAAGAAGGAGAGGCAATACATATAGAATCGGTGTCATACGATCAGTTGCCTGCTAATATGAGAAATAAAGCATTGAATGAAATAATGTCGTGGAAAAAAACAGGTGTTAATTGTATCGGCATTAAATCGGCCGATGGAAAATTTGAAATCAATCCCCCTGAAGATATTTTAGTTATTGCCGGGATGAAAATATTAGTTTTGGGAACGAGGCAACAAATACAGCGAATGAAAATTAATATCGGAGATGACTAAGTGAATTCTAGAAGGAAGTACTTATTTATTAATGGTTCCAAAATTGTGTGTCTTTTTAAAAATAAAAACAGGAGACTTCATTGGGAATCCTCTCTTTTTTAATTTTATATATTGATTGAACAATCGACACAGTAACGCTGTTTTTAGAATTTAATCCAATAATTATTTTGGCATTATTTCCAACAATTCAATTTCAAATATTAATGTTGAACCTGCTTTGATTAACGGGCCCGAATCATTATCACCATAAGCAAGATTTGAAGGAACGAAAAGTTTCCATTTGCTTCCTACAGGCATCATCTGTAACGCTTCAATCCAGCCGGTTACAAAACCATTCACTGCATATACAATTGGTTCTCCTCTTTGTACTGAGCTCTCAAATACAACGCCATCAATTAAAGTACCATGGTAATGTACTTTTACCTTGTCGGTGGCAGCGGGTATTGGACCTGTTCCCTGTTTAATGATAGTATACTGCAATCCACTTGCAGTAGTGATCACACCTTCCTTCTTTTTGTTTTCGGCTAAAAATGCTTCACCAGCTTTCCTGGTTCCGGAAGATTTTTCACTTCGCTTTTGTTGCATGTAAGCCATAATAATATTGTTTACCTGGCTATCATCTAAACCGGCCTTACCAGCTTTGCAATCATTCATAGCTTTCGTTACAAGGCTACTATTAATATTTCCGATACCCTGTTCTTTATAAAAGTTTGCAATACTTACTCCAATCGCATAGCTGAAGGAGTCTGACTGATTTTTCAACGCAAGAGGCATTGCCTTTACTGATTTTTTTACGGCTATTGGATTTTTAGCAGGGCCCTGGGCAAAACTACCTGCGCATAAAGGTATAAGGAATACTATCAATAATTTTTGCATGATTAGTTCTAATTGAAGCATAAAAATAGGAATAAAAATAAAATTAAGTTGTACAATATTTATGATTATCGGTTGGTAACGCCATTACCTTTGTTTTATTTTGAAATCAATTAAAATTAAATGAATACTTATACCAGATTGTTAGAAGTACGTTGGGCCGACCTGGATCCTAATTTTCATGTTCGGCATTCTGTATATTATGATTGGGGGGCATTTTGCCGAATGAGTTTTTTTACAGAACAAGGATTATCGGTGGCCGTATTGCAGGAGCATAATTTTGGTCCCATTCTTTTTCGGGAAGAATGCCAGTTTCGAAAAGAAATTAAGTTTGGCGATTCAATTTCTATGGATATGAAATTATTGAAAGCGCGTTCCGATTATGCGCGTTGGTCAATCCAGCATCAAATTTATATCAACAACAATATTGTTGCTGCAATACTTACAGTGGATGGCGCATTTATTGATACCAGCCTGCGTAAATTAACCATACCGCCACCTGTAGCATTTACTGTATTTAGTGAAATTCCGTTAAGTGATTCGTTTGAGTGGACAAATAAATGATCTCTTAACAAATTTTTCTAAGGTTCCGGCGTTATTTTGGTATCAATAAGATCATTATGAAAAAATTACTATTTAGTTTAATGCTGCTTCTTTCGATTACTTCCTTTTCTCAACAAACAGCAGCCAAAAAAGAAGGTGGATTATTTAAAAAAGCAGGCGACGTTCTAAATAAAGTAAAAGGCGGAAATACCTCACTATCAAATGATGAAATTATTGCCGGTTTAAAAGAAGCATTGTCTGTAGGTGCCAATAACAGTTCTCAGAAATTAGCCGCACTGGATGGCTTTTTTGCCAATGCGGCAATTAAAGTTTTGATGCCTGCCGAAGCAAAGAAAGTTGAATCAACACTACGTGCCGCAGGATTGGGTGGAATGGTAGATAAAGCTATCTTATCGATGAATCGTGCAGCAGAAGATGCGTCCAAATCAGCCGCTCCCATTTTTATAAATGCTATCAAACAAATGAGTTT
>JANNEK010000372.1:0-1699 GCA_031378605.1 Chitinophagaceae bacterium
GGGTTTTTTACAGTCGTTATACCCGTTATAAGTACACATTCGTCGGTATTCACCGAAATTTCCGCAATTTCCGCAAGACATTTTTATATATACATAATAAAAAAAAAATATAATAAATGAGTAAAAATCTTATAATTTTTATTGTTATAGTATGCGTTGTTATTATTGGGATAGTACTGTGGTATTTTATTAGGCAAAGAAAATTGCCTGACGGAAAATCGCTGGCTCAAAAGTCTGATTTTTATGAGAAAAATCGTAACTCTACATTAGCGTATTTAACTGCTGTATATCCTACGGCCAAAGACAGTTTTCAAGCAATGAACTCAGAAGAGCTGGCTATTTTTTACAATTCTTTATGGTATTACTACAACTGTGAAGCTTCTTTTAACCAACAATTCGGCGAGACGAGTGTATACGATACGCCAATTAAGCATTGTTGGCAGTCACTACCGGGATGTGGTACAAATTGGCCAAAACTTCCGTACACACCACAGGGTTATTTGTATTCGTTTAATGACTGGATGAACAATAATTGGACACCGTGGATATATTCCAACAGTGCAGATAAACCACCATCTTATTTTTCAGCATCTATGCCTGCTACTTTGTGGAATTGGAACATAGGACCAGCTCCGATTTTTATGCCACAACGAGTTATTTTTCGCATGGTTTATGATCCTACACTTCCAACTCTAAACACTTGGACTGATATGTATAATAAAAACCAACAATATTCTTACAAGCAACCAGCCTTAACTCCAGGACATGTGGGTAATTTCAAATCATACTGGAATTATCCAGAAAACTGGTGGCTCGGAACTCCAGATAACGGTTATATCGAAGTAACGTATACTGACATAATGGAAATAGGTTCTGGTGCGTTAGTTTGGTGGAATGGAGCGCCAGGTTCGGGAGTTTTTGTAAATGTTGGTAAATGTAAAAAAGCCAGGAATAAAGCCGATGGGGCGTTTCAACTGGCTCAAGAAATGGCGCAAACAGATGCCGGTAAGACTCAATTAAAGGCATGGTTTCTTTCTGATGATCCATATGACGTAATTGCAAGTTGTTTTATAATTCCATGTAGACAAACTGGTGCTCTAGTTTGGGATCCTGTAAAAAATCAAAAAGTTCAATTAAGTCTTTGTGAAACTGGAAATCCTTTTGTAGGTCTTCCCACTTATCCAAATGGGTGGGAAGCGATAGGTAATGTTCCTTTAACAGATTGGTATACTTGGTGTCAAAGTCAAGAAAATCCCGACTTGTCCAGACCATGGTTGTATAATCTTCCAAACTATTGTATTGATAAAGTTGTACAAGGTAGTAATTATATGGCCGATCGTATTTCAACACAGGGAGCATTTGACGAAGCAATGTCGTGTATGGGTTGGTGGTTAGGATATGATACCATCCAGCTACCACATTCATCAAATGGAAGTGGGTTTTGGCAAATAGAAATGCTTGAATTGCGTAATTTTCCTCCAGAAGTTAAAAATAGAGATTATTCCCAGTTTCTACAGGTTAATTATGATGCTCAAAATAATCCAACATTTTACTGGAGACTGGATAACGGGTGGATTAAGAAATATATGGACTCTATTAGTCAATATCTTTCAATTAGGGATCCAACGGATATTACGAACAATAATAAAGCGCAGAAGTGTGTGTTCCCTATATTATGGGAATCTCAAGGTACTTTGGG
>JANNEK010000438.1:0-27307 GCA_031378605.1 Chitinophagaceae bacterium
GCCAAAGCGATGCAATACCTGACACAAGGGTATCAGATGGATGCAAAGGCAATTCTAAATTCCGCTAAATTTCACGAAGACGTCAGTGAAATGGTTATTGTAAAGGATATAGAACTATACAGTATGTGCGAGCATCATATGCTGCCTTTTTTTGGAAAGGCTCATATAGCTTATATTCCCAACGGCTATATTACGGGTTTAAGTAAGATTGCCCGTGTAGTAGATGTGTATGCTCGTCGACTACAGGTGCAGGAACGCTTAACCTCACAAATACTGGATGCTATAAAAGATACACTAAATCCAATAGGAGTAGCTGTAGTAATAGAAGCCTCACATCTTTGCATGATGATGCGCGGCGTTCAAAAACAAAATTCTGTAACCACTACCTCAGCTTTTTCAGGAGAATTTCAAAAAAATACGACCCGAAGTGAATTTTTAAAACTAATTGGTGTTAACCTACATTAAATTCCTGCGTTTTACCTTCTTTTATAGAATTGCTATAAAGATTTTTTTAGTTAAAGTCTTTGTGGCATTTTTGTTTCCTTAAACCCTGATCGCTCATGAAGCATGCTTTTGTATTCCCTGGCCAGGGTTCGCAATTCCCGGGCATGGGGAAAGAACATTATGAGAATAGCGCGTTCGCAAAAAAATTATTCGAGCAAGCCAATGAAATAGTAGGCTTTCGAATTTCTGATAGTATGCTTTTTGGTACAGAAGAAGATATTCGGCAAACGAATGTTACGCAGCCTGCTGTTTTTCTCCATTCTGTAATTGCTTTTAAAAGTATTGAGGGCGCTAAGCCCGATATGGTAGCAGGTCATTCACTGGGCGAATTTTCAGCATTGGTAGCAAACGGCACCCTGAGTTTTGAAGATGGATTACAATTAGTATCTGTTCGCGCAAAGGCTATGCAAAGAGCTTGTGAACTTACCCCTTCCACAATGGCAGCAGTACTCGCTTTATCTGACGATAAAGTAGAAGCAATTTGCGAACAAATACAACATGAAACGGGAGAGGTGGTAGTGGCCGCCAATTACAACTGTACGGGTCAGTTAGTAATTAGCGGATCATTAAAAGGAATAGAAATAGCTTGCGGGCGAATGAAAGCGGCGGGTGCTAAAAGAGCCCTTGTATTGCCAGTTGGAGGAGCGTTTCACTCTCCATTAATGGAATCTGCGAAAGAAGAGTTAAAAGCTGCTATTGAAAAAACTACTTTCCATCAACCTACCGCACATGTGTATCAAAACGTAGTGGCAAGGGCGGTTCATGATCGTGAAGAAATAAAACAAAACCTGATTGATCAGTTGACGTCGGCTGTAAAATGGACACAGAGCGTTCAGGAAATGATAAAAGATGGCGCAACAAAATTTACGGAAGTGGGACCGGGTAAAGTATTACAGGGACTGATCATGAAAATTGATAAGACAATGCAAACCGATGGGGTAAGTTAGAAATGCACTGAATTTGACAAATGATTGGTAGGGTAGATAAATGGAAATACCTTTTCTAAAAAAATCCCTGGTTTTTAATATATTTTTTTGGTTATTGATCAATGAGTAGGTTAAAAATTTATGCTGCAATTGGTCCATTCATCATCAAAAGATGCATTAAAATATTTTTTATAGAAATGAATGGCCGGTTCGTTCCAGTCTAATACCTGCCACATCATTCCACTGAATTTTTTTTCTTTTGCCTCTTCCAACAGACGATTCATTAATAATTTTCCAATTCCTTTCCCGCGTGCCTGCTGCGTTACCAACAAATCTTCCAGATACATGCGTTGCCCTTTCCAGGTACTATAACGTATATAATAGAGCGCAAAACCAAGGATGACGCTATTCTCTTCTGCGGCAAAGGCCCACCAAACAGGATTTTTGCCAAATCCACTTTCTTCAAAATGTTTGATCGTTACCGTTACCTCCCGGGGTGCTTTTTCGTAATCAGCAAGCTCTTGGATGAGCTCAAGCAATCGCGGACAATCACCTTTCTCAACCCTTCTGATATTAATATCCATGTATGGTTATTCTTTTATAGTCTCTCCCAAATTTGCTATCTACAACTCTTCAGGGCCGAGCTTACTTCTTAATACCCGATCCTTTAATAAATCTACCAGGTTTCGCGCCCGTATGTTCTCCATTTTTTAATACTTCAATACCATTTACGAATACACCAATCATTCCTTCTGCATATTGATGTGGTTTTTCAAAACTTGCATTGTCTTTTATTTTCGCCGGGTCGAAAATTGCAACGTCGGCATAGTTGCCAACTTTTAATGCTCCTCTTTTTAAAATTTTTAAATTTGCAGCAGGCAAATTCGATAATTTACGAATCGCTTCATTTAAAGAAAGTAACTTTTCATCACGACAATATCTTCCCAGTAACCGGGCAAAATTTCCATAAGCCCGTGGATGAGCATTTGATTTTAAGAAAACCCCTTCGTTTGTATAAGACGCTTCATCACTTCCAAAACTAACCCAGGGTAATACAAGTTGTTTTTTCAGGTTTTCTTCCTTCATTAAAAAATAGGCACAATCTACTCTCGTACTATCCTGAATAATGAGGTCCATCGCTGTTTCTTCGGGAGAAGTATCCCTGATAACCGCAATTTGTGCAAGCGTTTTTCCGATAAATTTTTTCAGGCTATCCTGTTTAAATCCTAATAATAAAATATTTTCCGGTGTGCCCACTGAATAAAAGAAATTTTCCCATTTATCCGTTTTGGTATTCATTTCTTTTTTGAGCTGTTTACGAATTGCCGGGTTCTGTAATCGTTCTCTTAGTTTACCGAAGCCACCATCTTGTAATGTAGGAGGCATCGTTGCAGTTAAGCCGGTCGCACCCGCTATATAATTATACATATCAGCGGTAATCTGCAACCCTTCCCTACGGGCTCTTTCCACTCTTTTAATAGCGCTGTCCATTTTATACCAATTGTCTTTTCCGGCAGCTTTCAAATGAAAAATTTCGGCAGGTATTTTTGCTTCTGTTGAAATCTTAATAAGTTCTTCAATAGCTTCCAGAAATTTATCTCCTTCACTGCGCATATGGCTGCTATAGGTACCCCCATAAGATGATGCTTCTTTCGCAAGTGCAATGAGTTCATCTGTTTTTGCAAAAAAATCGGGCGGATAGATTAGTGCATTGGTAACACCTAATGCCCCCTCTTCCATAGCCTGCCTGACTAACATCCTCATACTATCGAGCTGCATAGCTGTTGGTGCTTTATTATCTTCTCCAACTACATATTGACGAATGGTTCCTGTACCAACGTATGAAGCAATATTGCAGGATATCCCTTTTTTCTCCAGAAAATTCATATACTCTCCTAACGTATTCCATTGTACGGAAAACTTAATATCGCCCTGCCCCTCCTGCATTTGTTTTTTCATAACAGGGCTCAATGGCGCCATACTACCTTCGGTAAAAATTTCGGTAGTAACTCCCTGCCGTATATCGCTTTGGGCTCTTCCATCTTCAATCAATGAAACTTCTGAATGCCCCATCATATTTATAAACCCTGGCGAAACGGCCATTCCATTGGCATCAAAAATATTTTTCGCACTTGCTTGTTTTAAATCACCAATAAAGGCGATCGTATCTGCATTGATGGCAATATCTGCTTTAAAAGGTTCACCACCACTGCCATCATAAATCATTCCATTGCGGATAATGGTATCATATTCTTTTGTAGTGGTATTACAGGATACACCTGCTAAAATGCAACTGATAACAATAAGTAAGGTTCGCATATACTGTTAGTTTAGTTATTTCGAAGAATGATTTTGCCAGGATAATTTCCGGTAGCTTGCTTATTTTCAAAAACCAGCTTTCCATTCACCCATACTTTTTCAATTCCTTCCGAAATTGTTTGGGGTTCTTTAATGGTAGCCAGGTCTTTTACTGTTTCGGGATTAAAAACCAAAATATCTGCATAATAACCTGGCTTAAGTAAGCCACGCTTTTTTATTCCCAATTGCGAGGCCGTAAGCGAGGTCATCTTATAGATCGCATTTTCCCATTTCAGGGTTTTTGTTTCTTTTACGTATTTATTAAGAACTCGTGTAAAAGAACCATAACCACGCGGATGCTTACCTGCATTCGATCCATCGGAACAAATACATGTGAAAGGCCAGGCCATCAGTTTTTGTATATCCGTATCATTCATTGCTCTTGCCATAATTCCTTCGTGGCAGGGTTTATTATTTTTCAATTCCCATGCCTCAATCCGGGCAATTAATTCTACCAGCATCCGGGCAGGTGTTTTGTTTTCGATTGTTGCAATTTCTGCCAGCGTTTTACCTTCGTAAGCTGGTTGAATTTCGTAATAACCCATGATAATATCTTTTGGCAGGGTTATTTCCTTCAATATCATAGCAGCCTCTTTTTCATTTGTAAAATTTCTATCAGGAAACAATACTCTTATCGTTGAATGCCAATAATCATAAGGATAAATATCGCAGGTAATTGCAATTCCTTCTTTTCTTGCATCTTCTAATAAATGAAGGAGGCTATCCGATTTACCCAACAAACTTTGCATTGCTAATTTTACATGACTGATCTGTACCGGTATAGCAGCCTGTCGGCCGATTTCAATAATTTCTTGTATTGCTTTCCAAAAATATCGATCCTCACTGCGGATATGACTAATATATCTTCCATTAAATGATTTTGCTTCTTTCGCAATCTCCAATACTTCTTCTTTCGATGAATAAATTCCGGGATCATATTCGAGACCGGTTGAAAAGCCCAGGGCACCCACCTGCATATCTTCACGAAACATTGTTTTCATTTTCTCAACTTCATCTATGGAAGCCGTTCTTTTAAAATTTTTTCCAAGAACAATTTCCCGTAAAGTATTGTGCCCGGAATAGGAGCCGATGTTTACTGCGATGGGGGTATCGCTTATCTGTTTAAAATAGGTTGCAAGTGGATATTCTGAGAATCCATCCTGCCCGGTAATGATTGTTGTAACTCCCTGGCTAACGTTGGCAAGGCTATTGCGATTTTTATTGAGGTTTCCGTCATGATGGCTATGCGCATCGATAAAACCAGGGGAAATGAAATTTCCTTTTGCGTCAATTTCATTGGTGGAAGAAGCTTTTGAAAGATCACCTATAAATGCGATCGTATCTGCATTAATTCCTATATCTGCTTTGAACGATGGTGAACCAGATCCATCATATATGATTCCGTTTCTAATAACGGTATCAAATACCTGTTTTGGTGAACACGCAAGGAACAGGATACAGATAGAAAGAAAGAAGACAATTTTTTTCATTGTAGCGTTTACTTTTTAGTTACGAGTAAATAGCTGGTTCAAACTACTATGAACTTACTCAATTTCAAAAATCGCTTCAATTTCCACGGCTACATTGCCCGGCAGCGATCCCATACCAACTGCACTTCGTACTCCTTTACCATTTTCATTGCCCCATAGTTGTACAAATAATTCACTGCAGCCATTAATAATTAAGGCATGCTGTGTATAGGTTGGAACGGCGTTTACCATTCCCAGGAGTTTAATAACGCGTTTTATTTTATCTAAAGTGCCAAACTGTTTTTTGATGGAACTAAGAATCGCTAACCCACATTGAAGAGCTGCCCGTTTTGCTTCTTCATCGTTTATATTTTCACCAACTTTACCACTAATAAAACTTCCATCCTCATTAATTGATATATGTCCCGATACATACAAAAGATTTCCTACTATTAATGTAGAATGATAGATTCCTTTTGATCCAGGCAGGGTTGGAAGTGTCAGCCCCAGCTCACTTAATTTTTGCTCAATGTTTCTTGTGTTCATGTTGTATTATATAAGTTGTTCTAAAATTAATACACCTAGTAAACCTGCTACGGAAACAATTGTTTCCATAACAGACCAGGATCTTATTGTATCTTTTATAGAAAGATTAAAATATTCTTTAAACATCCAAAAGCCCGAATCATTCACATGCGAAAAAAGCAAACTGCCGGCACCGACTGATAATACCATTAAGTTCGGATCAGTGGTTGTGCCTGCCAATACCGGGGCCATTATTCCGGCTGCAGTTAGTCCGGCTACCGTGGCAGATCCAAGGCAGATACGAATAACCCCGGCAATAAGCCAGCCGAGAATCAATGGGTTGATTCTAATGTCTTTTAATAAATCAGCAATTGTTTTGCTAACGCCACTATCAATAAATATTTGTTTAAGTGCACCTGCTCCGGCTACAATTAGTAAAATTAATGCAACGTCTTTTACGGATTCTCCATAAAGACTCATAATTTCTTTTATTGTTTTGCCATTTGCAATACCGAGCGACCAGGTGGCGACCACTAATGAAAGTAACATCACAATAATTGAATCACCAAAAAAACCAAGAATTGATGTGGCACCACTTTCCATTGGAATTAGAAAGGGTAAGGTTGTCGTTATTATTAAAAGTAGTACTGGTAATAAGGAAGAAAAGAAACTATTAAATGTGCCAGGCAATTGATTGATCGGAATATTTTTTGGTTGAAATGTTTTTAGAGGGACCGACTTTAAATTTTTTAGTGTCTTTGCAAAAATTGGCCCCGCTACTATTATCGCAGGAATGGAAATTATTATTCCATAGAGTAAAGTTTTTCCAAGATTAGCGTTGAATTGTACTACCAACGCAGAAGGTGATGGGTGAGGTGGTAAAAATCCATGCGTTACTGATAATGCTGCCAACATAGGAAGACCAACATACACAGCGGGTAATTTGGTTTGGTATACCACCGAAAAAATCAAGGGTATCATCAATACAAAACCAACATTATAAAATAGGGGAATGCCTACAATAAAACCTGTAATCATCATGGCCCATTGAAAATACTTTTCACCAAAAGTTTTCATCAGCACATTCGATATTTTTTGAGCAGCACCACTTTCTGCTACCATCTTTCCCAACATCGCGCCAATGCAGATAATAATTACCAGTTCACCCAACATATCTCCTATTCCTTTTTTAACAGATTTGGTAAGATCTGCAACCGGGATACCTAACCACCAACCTGCAAGAAGTGAAACAATTAAAAAAGCGAGAAAAGGATTGAGCTTTCCCCATGTTATAAGTAGTATCAGAATAATAATACAGCAGGCAACAATGACCAGGCTCATAGCAAGTGTTAGTGTTAAGGAAATTTCCCGAATTTAATCATTTAGAGCAAAGAAAAGTGCTAATGGTTATGTTTGAAATTTGACTTTACCTTTATTGTTGTTGTGCAGCAAACGATTCAATTAATAGTTCCTCAGGTTTTACTGCCGGTTGTTTACTTAACTGTACCTGGGTGGTCTCTTCAAATACTTGTCCATCTTCATATCCTACACTCACCAATACAAATAGATCTTGGCGTGAAGGCCCTTTAAATGTGCCTTTAACCGGAGAACAATCATTAAAGTTGCGACCTACAGCTAATTTTACATGTGTATTGGTAACCCAAACGTTATTTGTTGGGTCAATTCCCGCCCAACCAAACTGAGGTATCCACGCTTCTACCCATGCATGGGTTGCCCCTTCTCCGCGCATACCATTTTTATTCGGACAAATATATCCGCTTACATAACGGCATGGGATATTCATCGTACGAAGAATTTGTAATAATAAGTGAGCAAAATCCTGGCATACTCCTCCCTGGTGTTTTAAAATTTCATCCACTGTTGTTTCAATAGTAGTAATGCCCTTAATATAGTTGTAATTTTTAAAAATGAATTCGCTACTTCGTTCAAGCACTGATGCTACACTTTTAGAAGAATTATTTACGTCATCACAAATCAATTGAATGGCTGACTGGTTTTCTATTTTATCGGGTCTTATAAGCCCGAGTAATAATAAATCGGATGCACATTCCTGTTGTAACTCATCAAAACTGCTATCAAAGTTCACTTGCAATTGATCAGTTAGCGTAGTTCGAACCGTTAGCTTACTTTCAATAATTAATTTGTGGTGAGCGTCAAGGATGCTAAATAATCCAGTTTTGTTTCCCCAGTAATCGTTGAAAATTAATAATTCCGGTTGATCGGTAATTATAAGATCGTGCTGCAATATTTCCTGGGTATTACACTGAAAAGGAAAAATCTTTATTTCGTTAACGCTTTCTGTTACCGGCTTTTCGTATTCGTACTTGGTAATATGATGTATTTTAAAAAGGGGCATAGGGCAAACTTAAGAATAAGAGAAAAATGACTGACTTAATGCACGGCTGAATTGTAATAAATTAGAACGTGTTTCCTGCAAATAAACCGGAAGGCCATTCCTTTTGATCCACTCAAAGTCGGCAAATTCTACATTACTATATAAACGGCCAAATTGTTTTAGCAATGAATATTTTTCAGAAGGATTATTTTCTTTTACTGCATCATCCAGATATTTTTTAATTCTTATTAGTGAATACATGATTGAATGAGGAAAAAGCGGATTAAAAATTACCTGGTGGGCAACATTAAAATTGTACTCACTGCTCCGATAGTTTTTTAAATGAAATTCGTACCCGGATAGAGAAAATAATAAACTGCGCCAATATAAAATATCCTTGCTTTGAGTAAGATCGTAATTAATGGTTTGATAATTTTTGTCGGTTAATTCAATTGTTAGCAGGCAGCGCTCAATATATTTGCCTAAACTCATAAAACTCCAACTCATTCCCCGGGGCATGGTACTATCTGTTATTCCCGTATACAATAAACAGTTTTTCATTAAATTTCCAATACAATCGATGGCGTCGCTGCTTTTAAGTTGCAATTCCAATTTAGGATTATTAATGAGATGATACAGGTAATTTACCTGTTCCCATACTTCCTTCGTAATATGATCTTGCATACCACGGGCATTCTCACGGGCACGGTTAATGTTTATTTTAAGTGAGTTTAGATTTTTTGTATCCAGTAAAAGTAATTTTACCGCTTCGGATGTATTATTTTCCAGTGAAAGAATGGAGGGCTCCCGAAGGCCCGCAAAAATTTGTAACATGGGTCGCCAGGTATTCAATCCATATGGGCCTCTGTCAAGTGATAATACATAACTGGTATGCAGCATCCTGAGCATTCCTTCGGACCTTTCGATATACCTGTTAAGCCAGAACATTGAATCGGCAATTCTACTAAGCATAATTTTTTATTTTTTCATTTACCCTGTTCGTTCTTAAATATCAATCACTCAGGTACTCTCCTTTTTCCTCCTTCCTCTTTAAGCTCTTTGGTTCGTTCTTATATATCTATCACCCAGGTATCCTTACTGCCACCACCCTGCGAAGAATTTACAACAAGTGACCCTTCCCGTAAGGCTACTCTTGTTAACCCGCCGGGTACAATTTCAATGCCCGATGGTCCGCATAAGGCGTAAGGTCTGAGATCTACATGCCTGGGTTGAAATTTTCCATCAATAAAACAGGGAACGGTCGATAACTTAATAATGGGTTGAGCAATAAATTCTCTCGGATTATCTATCACAGCCATTTTAAATTTTTCAATCTCCTGTTCATCGGCACTGTTGCCCATCAACATGCCATAACCACCCGATTGATTGGTTCTTTTCAAAACCATATTATGAATATTGTTAAAAACATATTCTCTTGCTCCGGCATCATTCATATGATAGGTAGGAACATTTGGTAATACAGGTTCTTCGTTTAAATAGTATTTAATCATTTCAGGTACAAAAGCATAAACCGCTTTATCATCGGCTACGCCATTACCTACTGCATTTACAATAGCAACTGTTCCTTTACGATAGGCTCCCATTAACCCGGGTACACCCAGGGTGCTATCCGCCCTAAAGCACAATGGATCGAGAAACTCATCATCAATACGCCTGTAAATAACATCCACCTGGTCGAGACCATGGGTTGTTTTCATATACACTTTGTGATTGTTTACTACAAGATCACGTCCTTCTACTAAAGGAATACCCATTTGCCGGGCAAGAAAAGTATGCTCATAATAAGCCGAATTAAAAATACCGGGAGTAAGAATGACTGCAGTAGGATTGCTAACAGGTCTGGGTGATAACGAAAGTAATATTGAATGTAACAGCAAAGGATAGTTATTAACCATGCGTACATTATTAACCGACAACAAATCGGAGAATAATCGTTTGGTCACTTCACGGTTTTCGAGCATATAGGATACACCAGATGGGGTGCGCAGGTTATCTTCTAAAATATAGAATTTACCATCTTCCCCCCGAATAAGATCAATACCTGAGATGTGAACATAAATATCAAAGGGTACCTGGATGCCGAAAACTTCCCGTGTAAAATGTGGGCAGGAAGCAATAAGCCAGGCAGGAATGATTCCATCATTTATTATATTTTGCTCGTGGTATACATCTTTTAAAAAAAGGTTCAGGGCCTTGAGCCGTTGTTTTATCCCTGATTCAATATGGTTCCATTCTGTGCTTGTGATAATTCGTGGTAAGATATCAAAGGGAAAAATGCGTTCTATTCCAGCATTGTCGCTATAAACGGTAAACGTAATTCCCTGATTCATGAAAAGTTCCGCGGCTAATAGATCTTTTTGTTGCAGGTTCTCTATTGTCAATGATCCAATGGATTTTAGCAGGCTTTTGTAAGGTTCGCGTATTGCTTCGGGTGACATCATCTCATCCCAGGATTGGGTTCGGGCATAGCCTGCTATCAATTCTTCTGCCGTCATTGCAATTAGTTTTAAAACAAAAAGGTTACTGGTCCACTACGGACAAGCAACCTGTTAAATCGAATGTAATCAAAAATGAATTAAGAAGAGTGTTTCACGATACCGAAAGGAAACTTATTTTTCAATTCTTTTTTGATTCTGGCCGGCTAAGCAAATAACGGGTCAGAAATATACCGGGGCCATTGTTTCCGGGGCTAACAGTAAGTGGTGTTACCTGTTCCAGTTTCCAACCTTCCAGCGTATAACTTCTCAGTGTTTTAATAATTTGATCCTCGTTTTCTTTAATGTTTTTGAAATTAATACCCACCAGACTAAAGAGGTTGTTCATCTCGTTTTCTTTTTGAGATCCATCTGAATTGGTGATTAACATTTTTGAGCGGCCGAGACCGCCACCAATAACAGATTCTACCGTAGTAATTTGCATAAATTCCCTGCTTGTTTCTGTTTTATTATCCTGTGCCTTTGCAGAATAGGTTATGATTATTGAAAGGAGGAAGGGAAAAAGAATTTTTTTCATATTTAAATTTTTAACCGTAAAAATAGAGCAAAATACGATTTCATGTTCCTGGAAATAGATGAAAATCGTTAAAATGAAGCTATGTATTATATATACACCAAAGTTGAAATCTTACAATCATCCAGTTTCAATTTTCTGAACTAAATAGATTGAATTGTTTTGCAGGTAAATTTATAACGAGAATGGGTTAATGTTTTTTTTGGATTAAATGATAAGCAAAGCAGCATTTCGGATAGAAAATATATCTATTCTGATTATACGATTTTAAAAACTGACATATGGCGAAGGGTAGATTTGATGTATTGATGGTAACATATCCTGCTAATGGAAATTAGCTTTCCAATATTTTTAAAATCAATTGTTTAACTGGTTGTTTTAAGAAATCGATTGCGTAGATTTTTTGTTATTAAATTATTTTTTATATCTAAATTGCCTTTATTATTACAATGCAGAAACTGCTTTCAAACCCTATCTATTTTATTACCAAAAACTGGATTTATGCCTAAACTAAAAAGGTTAACGCTCTTATCTTGTTTTCTTTTGCTGGTTAGTATGGTTCATTCCCAATCAAGAACCATTACCGGAAAAGTAACATCTGCCTCAAATGAACCACTTGTTGGTGCAACAGTTCTCGTTAAAGGAAATTCAAGAGGAGTTGCTACAGACGTTAGTGGACGTTTTTCAATTTCTGTTCCTTCGGGTCCTGTTACACTTGTTGTTTCAAACATTGGATTTGCTCCGGTTGAAAAACAAGTCGGTGCATCGATTTCAGAAATGGATATTGTGCTCTCCGAAAGTCAGGGAGAATTAGAAGGTGTAGTTGTTACTGCCCTTGGTATTTCCCGTCAGAAAAAAACACTTGTGTACGCAACACAAACGGTGAAGACTTCTGAACTAACCGAAGCCCGCGATCCAAACAACGTAATTAACTCACTTTCCGGTAAAGTTGCAAATGCTGTTATAACTCAGGGATCTGGTGGTCCTGGTAGCGGAGCTCGTATAGTATTAAGAGGAAATCGATCTATACAAGGTTCGAACAATGCCTTAATTGTTGTGGATGGTGTTCCTATTAGTAATAACACTAATGGAACTGCAGGTAGCGACTTTGGTTCTGTAAACGGATCGGATGGTGCTTCGAGCATTAATCCAGATGATATAGAATCAGTAAACGTATTAAGAGGGGCATCTGCTGCAGCGCTTTATGGTAGTCAGGCAGGAAATGGGGTAATTGTAATTACTACTAAAAAAGGAAAGAGTGGTAAAATGGCAGTAACTATCAACTCTGGTGTAGCGGTTGAATCTGTATTTTCACTTCCGGAATTTCAAAATAGTTATGGCCAGGGTAATGGTGGTATTCTTTCAGGAACCTCAGGTGAAAGTTGGGGAGCAAAAATGACTGGTCAATCATTTACGAATCACTTGGGTCAGGCATCAACCTATTCAGCTCAACCTGATAACGTAAAGGATTTTTTCCGTCAGGGTGTAAGTTTTAATAATTCAATTGGTATTACCGGCGGTAGTGAAAAAATGCAAACCTATTTGTCGTATACCAATAATCAAATTCAGGGTATTATTCCTGGTAATAATTTAAGCCGTCACACAGTAAACCTTAGAATCAGTAATCAAATTAGCAGCCGGTTTTCTACCGATGCAAAAATTACTTATTTATTACAGGATATCAAGAACAGGCCACGTACAGGTGAAGAAAATTCACCGGTAAGTAATATTTATAATTTGGCGCGTAACATTCCAACAAGTGTTGCCAAGCAATCAGAAGAATTAAACAATGTGGGTATTCCAAAACCTACTACATTTCCATCAACGCTAAGTTCTATTTACCAAAATCCATATTGGAGTATTAACCGTACATCAATCAATGAGTCAAGAGATCGGTTGATTGGATTTTTAACCGCTAAGTTTAAAATCACAAGTTGGTTAACTCTCTCAGGAAAAGCAAATTTGGATAAAACTTTTGATCGTGGTGAAACAAAAATTTCTGAAGGAACGATTTTGTATTCAAGGTCAGGTGGAGAATATTCAAAAGGGAATATTGAGGCTACGGAGAAGTGGTTTGACGCGATGTTAGAAGGAAATAATACGATCACCAAAGATCTTAAAATCAACTACCGGGTAGGTGGTATCTTTCAGGATAGTAAATATGATGCAAATTCATCCTCTGCAGGTGGTTTAAATATCACTAACAAATTCAGTTTGAATTTCGCTAAAAGTCCTGCCGTTAATTCAGGATTTTCGCAGGTGCAAACACAATCTGTTTTTGGGCAGGCTAATCTTTCCTTTAAAGATGCTATTTTCCTCGATATGAGTTTGCGTAATGACTGGAATTCCACATTGCCGGAACCGCATTCATTTCAGTATCCTTCAATCGGAGCTTCAGCAATAATATCAGATCTGATGACACTTCCTTCTACCATCTCCTTCCTAAAAGCAAGTGTAAACTATGCAGGGGTAGGTAATGGCGGCCGGTTCGGTTTATTGAACTCGGTATACAATTATGGACAGGGTGCAGGAAATGGATTTTTGCAAATCAGTTCTACCCTGCCTTTGCCAGGTTTGAAACCTGAAATTGTTAAAAACCTGGAGTTTGGTATTGAAGCAAGATTTCTTGCTAACCGCATAGGTTTTACGGCTACGTATTATAAGAGTAATTCAACTAACCAGTTATTACAGGTGGCATTGCCCGTTGCTACAGGATTTTCATCTCAATATTTTAATGCCGGTAATATTCAGAATACTGGATTTGAGTTTGTGCTAGATGGTTCTCCATTACAGAATAAAGACTTTAAATGGAATGTTACTTTTAATTTCGCAATGAATCGTAATAAAGTTGTTGAGTTAAGCGAGGAAGTAAAAATTATCTACCTGGGTGGTGGTTTTGGACGATCAGCAACTCCGGTTGTTGAAGAAGGGAAAGCCTATGGTGATTTGCTTGCTTTCAAATGGGCCACCGATGCTAAGGGAAACAAAATTGTTACCGCTGATGGAAAGCCTGCAACTACGCAGGAACAAACTTTTATTGGTAATTTTAATCCGAAGGCAACCTTGGGTCTTACCAATACGTTTGAATATAAATCCTTCTTTGTACGCTTGTTAATTGACGGTCGTTTTGGAGGAACTATTGTTTCAGGAACAGAAATGAATCTGGCATTTAGCGGAATTCCAAAAGTAACGGAGTCAAAAAGAGAAGGGGGATGGAACCTTGGTGGTGTAAATGCTACTGGCACACCAGTTTCTGCTACCATCACTTCACAGGATTTCTGGCAAATTGCCTCCGGTAAACGTTATGGAAACGGAGAATTTTTTGCTTATAACGCAACTAATTTGAGGGTTCGGGAGTTATCACTAGGATATGAAATTCCGGTAAAAGGTCTTAAGGTTGTGAAAGCGGCAAAACTATCTTTAGTAGGCCGCAACTTGTTTTGGTTGTACAGAGGAAAGTCACTGTTGGATATTCCAGGTCTTGGAACACGGAAAATGTGGTTTGATCCAGACATGAGTCTTGGTAATGGTAATTTTCAGGGTGTAGAGTATGGTACATTGCCTTCTACCCGCAGTTTGGGTGTTAATTTACAAGTAACATTTTAATATAAATATCTAAATACGAATTAATATGAAGCGAATTACCATTTTTAACCGGATGCATATTGCACTTTTATGTTGCAGTATTCTTCTTTGGTCCTGTACCAAAAAATATGCTGAAATAAATACCGATCGAAATGCCGTTGCAACGATTGGTTCTGCAGAGCTACCCTTTCTTTTTGCAAAGGCTCAATCTACTGCGGTTCCTAATATTTGGCAATACCAAATTGCACAGAACCTTTTTGCCGATCAATATGCTCAGTATTTTGCTTGCACGGCTACATATTTCCCATCGGATAGATTGAATATTCGCATGGACTGGGTAGGTGCCGCATTCAATCCACTTTATACGGATATGATGCCTCAGTTGCAGTCGATATTTAAAGCATCCAATCCAGCTAGTGCTGAATATGCGCTGGCAAATATTGTATGGGTGCTAGGGTTTCATCGGGTTACAGATTATTGGGGACCGATCCCTTATTTTAAGGCAGGTGAGCCGGGTAAGTCTGTACCTTATGATGCGCAGGATAAAATATACGATGATTTCTTTAAAAGATTAACTGCCGCAGTTACTGTTTTGAAGGGAAAGACAAGTGAAACTCCGTATGGAAATTTTGACCTTGTTTTTTCTGGTGATGTAAATAAGTGGATCAAATTTGCTAACTCATTGCGGTTACGCCTTGCATTGAGAATTTCAAAAGTTGACCCTGCACGTGCTAAAACAGAAGCCGAAGCGGCCTATGCTGCCGGAGTAATGTCGACTAGCCCTTCCGATGATGCTTTGATCAAAAAAAGCACCACTGGTGCTGACAATAATGGATTATCCATCATGTCTGATTGGAACGAGTTCCGTATGAGTTCCAGTATGGAATCTGTGTTAAAAGGATATGATGATCCACGTTTGAAAGTATATTGGCTTCCTGCAGGTGCAACTAAGACCAATCCAAATGGAACTGGCCAGTATGAAGGGTTAAGAAATGGACTTACTTCAACCCAATTAACAGATGCAAAAAATGCAGCTACGGCTAATTCTAAAGTTGGTAAACGTTGGTCATCTCCCGATTTTGCCGGTGAAGATAAATACCTGGAAACACCACAGAATATTATGTCTGTTGCCGAGTCTTATTTCAATCGTGCTGAAGGTGCTTTATTAGGTTGGAATATGGGCGGTACTGCAAAAGAACTTTATGAAGCCGGTATTTCAAATTCTATGAAGCAATGGGGTATTACAGATGGAGCAGCCATCGCAGCTTATACAGCGAGTACAAATGTACCAGTTGCACCTGCAGACTTCTTAAATTCTCCTGCTGTTTCAAATGCACCGATTAAGTTTGCGGCTGATGCGCCTACGCAGAAATTGCAAATTGCCATTCAGAAATGGATTTCTATATTTCCTGATGGTACAGAGGCATGGGCCGATTACCGCAGGGCACGTACGTTCATTTTATACCCGGTTGCCAACTCTGATAACCCGGATATTACCAATACTACTACCCAGTGGTTGAGAAGAATTCCATTCTTGCTTTCTGAAAAACAAAATAACAAAGCCGCTGTTGATGCTGCTGTACCGTTATTGGGAGCAGGGGGAGATAAAGTAACAACCCCTTTATGGTGGGATAAGAATTAATTTATTTAATAGATTGTATAAAGATTCCATCGAAGTGTATACTTTCGATGGAATCTTTTTTTATGGCAAAAATTAATTGGATTTAAAACTAACTTATGCTACGTTTTATTAGTTGTGCCTGTATTGTATTGTTGTGCATGTTATTTACCGGATGCAGCAATGACGATAAATATTTATTTAGCCGGTTGAATGAAAGCGCTACAGGGGTTAATTTCCGGAATACACTTTTTGAAGACGGTCCATTAAATGTTGCCAACTATTTATATTTCTATAACGGTGGAGGAGTTGCAATTGGTGATATCAATAACGATGGGCTGCAGGATATTCTTTTTACAGGAAATATGGTTCGCAACCGGCTTTTCCTGAATAAAGGGAATTTTAAATTTGAAGATATTACGAAACAGTCTGGGGTAGACGAAAAGCAAGGTTGGTGCACGGGCGCAACCATGTGCGATGTGAACGGTGATGGGAAACTGGATATTTATATTTGCCGTAGCGCAGATATAAATCCTGATCTCAGAAAAAATCTACTTTTTATAAACAACGGTGATCTTTCATTTACAGAAAAAGCAGATGAATTTGGATTAGCAGATAATGGCTATTCAACGCAATCAGCTTTTTTTGACTACGATAAAGACGGAGATCTTGATTGTTTTATTATTAATCATTCTATACAGAAATATACCGCTGGGGTACAGGATAATCCCGAATTACGCAAAGAACACAACCCGGATTTTGCGAGCAAATTATACCGAAACGATCAAAATCATTTTACCAATGTAAGCGACGAGGCTGGTATCACATCCAATGTTCTAACGTTTGGTTTGGGCCTCGCCATAGCTGATTTTAATAATGATGGATGGCCCGATATTGCTGTATCAAACGATTTTAATGAGCCAGATTATCTATTCATGAATAATCGCAATGGAAGTTTTACTGAACAGCTTAAAAAAGCTATGGATAATATCTCCCTTTATTCAATGGGATCCGACGCAGCCGATTATAACAATGATGGACTGGTCGATTTGATAACGTTGGATATGATGCCGGAAGATAATAAAACAATTAAGATGCATAGCGGTCCTGAAAACTTTGATAAGTTTCAATTTCTTTTCAGGCAAGGATTTTATTTTCAGTACAGCCGAAATATGCTTCAGCAAAATAACGGCGATGGTACATTTAGTGAAGTGGGACAAATGGCAGGAGTTTCCAATACCGATTGGAGCTGGGCCGCTTTATTTGGCGATTATGATAATGATGGTTATAAAGATCTTTTTGTAACCAATGGATATGTAAAAGACTATACTGAAATGGATTTCTTAAAATATTCAGTGGATAGAGTGGTTCGATCAATGCATAAAGATTCGGTGGACCCCATTCCAGAGTATCTCAGAAAAATGCCAACGAATGAAATTCCTAACTATATTTTTCAGAACCAGGGTAATGGTACGTTTAGTAAGAAGACGGCTGACTGGGGTTTTGATAAAAAAGGAATTTCAGCAGGGGCAGCTTATGCCGATCTGGATAATGATGGGGATCTTGATTTGGTGATAAATAATTCAAATAATGTTTCAGATATATATCGGAATAACAACGAAAAATTTTCGAAGAATAATTATCTGCGCATATCCTTGTACGGGGGAATATCCAATCAGCGGGGAATAGGTACTAAAATTAAATTATACTGCAATGGCCAACAGTATTACCAGGAACAATCTCCGGTAAGGGGTTTTCAATCTTCGTCAGATCCGGTTTTGAGTTTTGGTATTGGAAAAAATACAATCATCGATTCAATACTTATCATCTGGCCAAACGATCAGTATCAAAAAATGAAATCTGTACCGGTAAATCAATTACTCAATATTAAGATAGCTGACGCTAAAGAAAAATGGAGGTATGATACTGTTCTTGTAAACAATCAGGCACTATTTACTCAAGCTGAAATGGCTGAAGTTCGGCATGTGGAAAATACTTTCAGCGATTTTACGGTGCAAGGTCTCTTACCTAACTTTTTAAGTCGCCAGGGCCCTTGTATTGAAGTAGCGGATGTAAATAAAGATGGGCTTGAAGATTTCTATATTGGTGGTGCAAAAGATAAACCGGGCCAACTATTTATTCAAACCAAAAATAAAACCTTTGTGGTTGCATCCATGTCTTCTTTCTTGAAGGATGCGCCTGCCGAAGATGTTGCGGCTGCTTTTTTTGATGCAGATGCTGATGGAGATCAGGACCTGTATGTGGCCTCGGGAGGTTTCGAATATAATGAAGGCGATCCTGCTTTTCAGGATCGGTTATACCTGAACGATGGCAATGGAAATTTTTCTAAAAAAGAAAATGCGTTGCCATCCATGCTTAGCAGCAAGGGTTGTGTAAAATCGGCCGATATTGATGGAGATGGCGATCTTGATTTATTTGTAGGTGGAAGAGTAGTTCCGGGTAAATACCCTACTGCTCCCCGTAGTTATTTATTAGTAAATGATGGGAAAGGTAATTTTACGGATCAAACTGAGAAAAATGCCACTGCCTTGGTTCAACCCGGAATGATTACAGATGCGCTTTGGACCGATTTGAATAATGATAAGCAACCCGATTTGATCGTAGTAGGTGAATGGATGCCTATAAAAGTATTTATTAACTCGAAAGGTATTTTTTCAGATGCATCAGCCAGCTATATAAATTTTCCAAGCGCTGGTTGGTGGAATAGAATCAGTGCGGCAGATATGGACGGAGATGGCGATTTGGATTTGGTAATTGGTAACTGCGGAATGAATACCCAGTTTCATGTAAGTGATAAAGCTCCTATGAATTTGTATTATAAAGATTTTGATAACAACGGTTCCATCGACCCGGTAATTTGTTATTATATCAATGGCGTTTCTTACCCTGTTGCTTCAAGAGATGATCTTACCGATCAACTCCCTTTATTAAAGAAAAAATTTCTGGAATATAAACAGTATGCCAATGCCACCATCAATGATTTGTTTACGCCTGGTGAAATGGAAGGCGTTGACCTATTGAAAGCTGAACTAATGCAGACGGTTTATCTTGAAAACCAGGGAAGCAAAGGATTTGTTCAACACGAACTGCCCATGAAGGCACAATATGCCCCGGTATATGCAATAATTTTGGAAGACTTTGATAAGGATGGGAAAAAAGATATACTGCTTGCGGGAAATAATAGTTGGACCCGAATAAAGTTCGGCAATTACAGTGCAAACCATGGAATCGTATTATTGGGCGATGGGAAAGGATTGTTTAAAGAAATTTCACAGGCAACAGCAGGAATTAATGTACGGGGTAATGTGAGGAGCCTAAAGCCAATTACAATAGGTGGTACAAGGAAAATTATAGCTGGGCGTAATGATGACCAGGCGATATTAATTTCTACAAAATGAATAAAGATTTAAAAGGGCAGGTTGCAATAATTTCTGGGGCCGCTTCTGGTTTAGGATTAGCCATTGCTTGTGAACTTTCTCAACAAGGTGTTCATTTGGTGTTAATTGATCAAAACAACGATGGACTTCAACAGATAAAAGAAAAAATACAGGGAGATGTTGATTTTTATGCAATAGATATTTGTTCGGAGGCTGATGTAGAGCAGGCTATTTCTAAAATCGGAAAGAAATTCGGACGAATAGATATTTTAGTGAATTGTGCCGGTATCACGGGTAAAACGAATATCAAAAGTCATGAGGTAGCTACTGATAATTTGCGCATGGTGTTTGACGTTAATTTTATGGGATCCTGGTATACTTCTAAATATGTGATTCCGATGATGCTGAAAAATAATTATGGACGCATACTTCATATTGCTTCAATTGCCGGAAAGGAAGGTAATGCCGGTATGCTGGCGTATTCAGCATCCAAAGCAGCAGTAATAGGAATGGCAAAAGTTCAGGGAAAGGAATATGCTGAAACTGGTATAACTGTAAATGCTATTGCCCCTGCTGTGATACAAACGTCTCTTGTAGAAGCCATGCCGCAAGAACAGGTTAAGTACATGACCGATAAAATTCCGATGAAACGGTGTGGTACCCTGGAAGAATTGGTAGCAATGGTGATGTTTATAGTATCTCCCGAAAATAGTTTTACTACTGGTTTTACATTTGATCTTTCTGGCGGCAGAGCTACCTATTAGTGTGATCGATAGCAATAACGAAATAAATTTTATAAATGGACAATTCAACTGATCCTTCAAAGGTAGAAATGGGTGTAGTAGGACTCGGTCTAATGGGTTGCAGTATTACAACCTGCCTTCTGATAGCGGGGCATAAAGTTATAGCTGTTGCACCTGTTGCTATAGATCTTCGGCATGCTTCAAAAAGAATTCAGGAGCATCTAAAAAAATCGAAGGAACAGGAAATGATCCCTGAAGAACCTGCTTTCTATTTAAAGCAATTATCTATTACGGAAGATTATTCCAAACTTGCTAACTGTGCAGTTGTTATTGAATGTACACTCGAAAGTGAGGAGATTAAGCAATCAGTATATCATAAAATTGAAACCGTAATAAATCCTACTGCTATTTTAACCAGTAACACCTCAGCCATTCCAATAAGCATTTTGCAAAAGCACACGAAGTATCCAGCTCGTTTTTTTGGACTTCATTGGGCCGAGCCTTCTCACACTACCCGTTTTTTAGAGATTATTTGTGGTGATAAAAGCGACCCAATCCTTGGAGAATATTTATATGAGTTATCACATCATTGGAGCAAAGAGCCCACATTAGTTCGAAAAGATATAAGAGGGTTTATCACGAACCGCTTAATGTATGCCATGTACCGGGAGGCATGCTCAATGGTTGATAATGGATTTGCTTCGGTAGAAGATGTGGATCGGGCATGCAGGAACAATGCAGGGTATTGGATGACGTTAGTGGGTGTTTTCAGGTGGATGGATTTAACAGGGGTGGCAGCATATCACACGGTAATGAAAGATCTGTTGCCTACCTTAAATAATAGCCCGGAAATACCTGAATTAATTGATAAAATTGTACGGGAGGGAGGGAGAGGTGTTTCCAATGCCCATGGTTTTTATGATTATACCCCTGAAGAGGCTAAACTATGGGAAGAAACATTTACAGAATTTAGTTATGACATCAGGAAACTTGCGCTTAAATATCCAGCGGATATTGTGAAAAAGAAGCTAAAGCAACACCCCCAATAATCTATAAAAGTTTATCGGTTATGTAATAGATACTAATGTTAAATTAGACCTGCAATGATGTAATTATTTTTACTGCAAAAATATTCAGAACATTTTTCACAAATCAGTGCCAATTTTCGGAAACACTTAGTGGTAAAAGGATATTGCCGCGAAAACGCGAAGTGGTGTTATGCACTACAGGTATATTTTTTTTGCGCGTATGGATCTATATCATTTTGTTCTTGTTATGGTACTGAAACAGTTTTTTATAAGAAGGGTAGGATGCTATTAATTTTGCTATCACTACCCTGGGTTGAGCGCCTCAGCCGGTTCGTGCCCGACACCGTCGGGATGCGTAAGCAAGAAGCGGGTGCAGCGCGATGCCCAGGGTAACGGCCACCCGGCCCTGAGGGGTCAATATTTTTAAATTATTAAGCGGTTAAAAAATAAATAATCTGTACCCAAATAATAAATCAATTTAGTCTTACCCTAGTATTCAGCTAAACCTATTCTGCTGTAATTATTTTACAAAAAATGAATACAGAACCCTTTTTAAAAATCAAGATGGCCTTCTTCGTGAATCTTCATACCTATTTTCTTCGAACGCTTAGTGGTAAAAGGATATTGCCGCGAAACGCGAAGTTGTGTTACGAAACACATTTATTCATTTTCCTGTGCATGGGTATACGCTAATTTATTCGTAATATAGACTAGAATAGTTTTTTATCAGAAGGATAGGATGCTATTAATTTTGCGATCACTGCCCAAGGTAACGGCCACCCGGCACTGATGGATCAATATTTTTTAATTATAAAGTGGTTAAAAAAATAAATACTCAGTACCGAAATAATAGATCAATTTAGTCTTATCATAGCGCTAATTTATTTTTTCAACCACTCGCTTAGCACCCGTTTGTTTTCATCTTCAATTGTTCCCGGAGTTATATTATCAAGTACTTTATTGGTATTGGTTACCCAGGCAGTGATAACTTCATTTACTTTATAACCTTTCGCCTTGTTATTTTTAATTTGTTCCAACGCCGTTGCTGATTTTGTTTTATCACCAAGTTTGTTGTAACAATAATACAAGAGAAAATTTTCGAGCCTTTCATCAATATCTTCCTCATAAGGTTTTCCGACTCCTAAACTTTCGGGCCATTGTTTTGAAAGATTTATTTCATTGATCGCCTTTTTATAATTATTTTTTTTCATTTCTTCTACAGCCACCATCAAATGCGCCTCTTTGTATAAGCCCCTTCCATCGGTTGCTCCTTCATATGGTATCACCACTATTTTATCAAGTATTTGCGCCGCATCGCTATATTTTTTGTTTAACAAATAAGTTTTTGCCAACAACATTCCCATAATATAATGGGTAGGGTTTTTCTGGTAATAATTTTTAGCAATGGATAATGCTTCTGCATTTCTATGCTGCAGATTATAATAGTCCGTTAGTTGTTTATAGAATCGCCATTGCGTAGGATCCAGTTCAATCGCTTTTTTTAGATCAGCTTCTTTACTATTGAGCTCTGTTGAGTTTAGTTTAGCTCTTGTTGAATAAAAAATTGCAGCTCCCGGTTGTTGGCCACAGGATAAAAGCAGCTCTTTTGCTTTCTCCAAATTTCCTATGGCTCCTTCTATCAAACCTAAATTATAAAGCGATTGCCAATCCTTATTTTGCTTTATAAACCAACGTAAAGGGATAGTTGTTTCTGTTCTGAATGGAAAAGCAGTAAAATCATCTGATTGAATAGCTTTTTGATAGTAGGTTTTTTCTTCCGGTGTATTTCCAGATAAATAAGCAAGCCAAAAATTAATTTCAGCCGTAGATGGCGCCAATTGAAGCGCTTGTTTACATTCATTTTTACAACCAATGGCATAATACCAAATTGATAATTCGAGGTAAGACTGATCAGGCATTTCGTTCTGAAGAGAACCAGATAAAAGCTCTTTGGCTGCATCCGTTTTTTCCCATAAATAATTTTCGAATTTTGCAAAGCAATTAAGCGGGTCGTATAGTTGAATTCGTGCTAAAATGGCCGACGCTTTTGCTTTATCCCTTTTTAGTCGATAAGCAACAGCCATAATTTGTAAGGCATCCAAATTTTGTTGATTATAAGTTAATGCTTTTTCTGCATAATGAATCGCTTGCTCATTATTTTCATCACTCGTTGAAAAATAAATTTTTGCCAATTCTGTAAAAGCAGGCGTGCGATATTCTTCCGATTGTGTTGCTATATCAAATCCATCAATAGCATCTATTTTTTTTCCGAGCTGTTTATTGATAAGGCCATAATAATAATTTGCTCCGGGGTCGTAGCTATTTATGCTCAAAGCTTTTTTTGCATATAACAGTGCTTCTTCATAATTCATTTTTCGATAGAGTAATATACTTAGATCAACCAATGCCGGGGCAAATCCGTTTTCTTTTTCCAGGCAGGCCCTTATTTTTTCTTCGGCCATTGCATATTGCCTGAAGTAAATACTATTCTTACCCTGCAGATATAGCCCATACATCGAGTTGTGATCAAAATTTACCGGTATTTCTGTTGGCCTGCTTAAATTGTTTTCTGTATCGTCCGCTTTCCAAAAAAATTTATCACTTCCCAATCGCACCTCGAAATTAGCTGATGCATCTGTTATGCGAATAGAATCAGAAAAAACAATTAATGGAGAAAGAGAAACTGGTTTATTGTATAGAGTGGTTCCATTTAGTACAACACTAAGCGTTTCCTTCATTGCTTGCACAGGGGATAAATATATTTTTAACCAGCCATTTTCTTTTTTAATATTCAGAGCAGTATATTGGTTCGCATATACGTAGCCTTTTGAGTTCATTACGGGGTACCAGTATTCTGTCCAGGTATCTGTTGCATAGGGAGCAAAACCGCGGTGCTTAAATGGAGTAAGGGCGCTGCCTTCGGCCGATTGATTGAATAGACGCCCACTTTGGATTTCTACATATTGTCCATCATGGTCGGTTAATAATTTTTCCCATATCATTCCTTGTTGTGATAGTCCCCATATCCATAGTTTTTTTCCGGGCTTATCATCATGAGTAGAATATCTTACTACCCCATAGTTATCATCATGCCAGTAAGCTCCAAAAAAATTGGTATACTTTCCAAATACATGGTAGGATTTATAGGTTCCAAAATTATTATTATTATAGAAAGAGATGTTTTTTCCATTTTTTGAATTGATGGGCCAGTCACCAGGCTCACCTTCATGTCCTATAAAACGGGTACCAGGATAAATAAATTCTACATTTCCGGTTGCTTTTATTCCGGCATTCATCCAATGGTAGTAAGGTTGTTCTAACCCCGATGCATTGAACCAAAACGAGCGCGTGGTGAAATAGGCTTTATCTGCGGGTAAATTAATTTCAATGCGCCAGGGTGTTCGGGTTAGTAAATCCAATGCACCAACAACACAACTTACACTTCCATCCACATTTGTTGAAGTAGTATAATCAACAGGAGTTGAACAATTGGGTGTATGCCCAATGGTTCCATAGTTTGATTCGATGCCGCCGCTGGTCCATGCACCCCGCATGGCAACATCCCTGAATTTGACTACATGATTGTAATAAATAAATTCCTTACCTGTTTTTTTTTCTACCGCGCTCCAAATTTTTCCACCGATCTCTGGAAGAATCATTACACGGATATAATCGTTTTCAAGCTCAACTACTTTCCATTCCTTTTGAATAGGTGTATTGGTATACCCATCAAAATGGTTGTAGGGATATATTTTAGAAGTGGGGTCTGCGATTGGATCGGGATCACTAAATGGGTAAGTGGTAAATGTTTTATTATATACTTTTACCACAGATTTTTGCTGTGCATTTAATAAAGTACTGATCATAATAAAAGCAATGCATACTAATTTGTTCATAAATTATTTTATTCGATGATTAATAACCAACCTTTATTTTTTGAAACGGTAATCATATCGTTCCATTTAAATATCCTTGCTTCCTGGAAGTTTTTTATTGCAGGAGCGTGAATAGTAGCCTTAGCCGGATCAATTCCTAATTTCTTCCAATCAATAATTAAACTGATTGCTGCATCTGCAGATTCCCAACTGGCAATAGCAACCAGTGCTTTTCCTTTCTTTTGATAAACCGTGGCCAATACTTTTGGATCTGATGTTTTAACCGGGCAACTGTTGCTCCAATAACCAATCATAGATGTGCCCTGCATACCAAATTCGTCCCAAATTTTCCAAAGACTTCTTGGATCAGCTTCTACCGACCAGGGCATTCGGCTGGTCATGCCATAAATCATTCCACGCCAGGCATTACCTCCATCCTGTAACATTTCACCCATCAACCCAAAGGGTATTCCACTAATTTCAGTAAGAAAAAAATCTGGTTCATTTTTTTCATAATCAAAATATTCACCAAACCAAAGACGATTGAGATAGGGGAAATGTTCGAGATATAAATTTGCGCTGTTGTTGAAGCCATCATTTTTATTAAATTGGTTTGCCGAATGAAGATCAAGAATACCGGGATGACCATCTTGCATAAGCGCTCTTTTTATTCTTTTCATGGTTATTCGGTCAAAGGCAACATCATCAAGATAAATACCATCTATACCTACATTTTGCACAAGCCAATTCATCCCTTCCACATAATAATTATGCCAACGGTTCATGCCACTATTTATAATGGCAGCATCTTTCAGTTCAGGAACAAACCAGGCTGCGATATAATCATCGGCTACATGTTCCTGCAACCAACTAAAGCCTCCACCTTTTCCGGGAGAATAGATTTCATGTCCCAGGCTTCTCAAGGCTGGTAATTCATAGGCTTTGTTTGAAACCTCTCTTACAGTATTATATATTTTTACTTTCAATCCCTTACTATGTGCCTCATCGATATAGGCTTTCATTTTTTTGAATTCGATAAATGGATAATTGATCCAGGGATTGATTTCATTGGCATGATGAATATTTACTACGTTAGCACCCACTGCTTTGACCGTATCGGGTGCTTTATAACTATGATAAAAACGATTGGCCCATTGAAAATCTGTATTAATGGTATGAAAGGGTGTAATCAATAAATTGAAATTGTAAAATAAAGATTCTCCTTTTTTGAGATTGCGTGGGCCACTGTAATTAACAACCGAAACGGTAGTTGACTCTTCTTTAATATTAATTCCCCCGCGTCCATTATTACCCCAGGAAGTTGGTAATAGAAGCGGTTTTTGTAAATAGAAATTGGTATTTAAAGGGCGATTGTATTTTTCATCGCGCAAGGAGAATTGTAAGCCGGCATTGATAGAACCTATCCATCCCCCATCCTGGTTCTTTGCAGCAACATCCCATTTCCAATGAAAGTTTGATGGGCGAGCTCCCCCTTTTTGACCCAGGCCCATCATATATTCAGCCGCATCTTTCGTAAAGGGGATAATCATTCTGATATCGTTTACCGCAAACGATTCAGCAGCAGAAAGTTTTACCTGGTAGGAAACAAACCCATCAAACTCTAATGAGCCGGTTACTTCGAGTTTGACTTTATCAGCAACAGAAACAGCTATCCATTTTATAGTTCCTGGTTTTTTACCGGTATATGAAAAAGATATTGGGTTCAACTTTAATATTCCTTCAGCGGTTTCAATTTCAAATCTAATCGGTGCTGCTAATACTTCCTTCGGTGAGGTGTTCATTGAAGTCATCTCTTCTGTAAAAAAAGTTTCAATTTTTTGCGGCAACCCATTTTTTTCTAAAAATAATTTTCTTCCTAAAAACTGCAGTAC
>JANNEK010000441.1:0-3601 GCA_031378605.1 Chitinophagaceae bacterium
CCCTCAAGTTGGTACCAAATTGTTCCGCACCCATCGTTACAAAAATTTCCCAGAAGCCAGTACTAAATCCAAGCGCAGCACAAATCATGTACATAATCGTATCACTGTTATTAATCGGACTAAAAAATAAGATCCCAGATAAAATGGTTAGCCCGTAAAAAAGAAACAACGCTTTTTTACGGCTTTTGAAATACTGGCTTATAAAACCTATAAGAATATCACCGATTGCAATAGCAGCATAAGCAAACATGATTGCTTTTCCAGATTTAATTGAATTGATTCCATAAAACTCTGTTGCAAACCGGTTGCTGAGATTAACCAGAATTCCAATAACATACCATGTTGGGAGCCCAATTAAAATAGCAAGTATATATTTCCGAAATCGATTTTTATTATTAAAGAACATGAGCAAATTACCTCTTTGCACATTTTGCTGTTTTACTTCTTTAAACATTCCACTTTCGGCCACGCTAACACGCAGAAGCAATAAACCAATTCCAAGTATTCCGCCTATTTTATAACAAAGACGCCAATCCTGTGTTATATCAAATGTAAAATAGGCAAACACTGCCCCAAACAATCCTATTCCTGCAACCAGCGAAGTTCCTATACCTCTCTTATTTTTAGGTAACAACTCACTTACCAGGGTAATTCCCGCTCCTAATTCACCCGCTAACCCAATACCCGCGGCAAAACGCGCATACGCATACTGTTCAATGGTAGTAACATAGGCTGTAATAAAATTTGCAACAGAATATAAGAGGATAGAACCAAATAATACACTTAGTCTTCCCTTTTTATCTCCCATAATACCCCATACAATTCCCCCAATTAACAAGCCTACCATTTGCCAGTTAATAATTTTAGTACTGGCAGCAATTGCTGCTTTTGTATTGCTCAAATCAACCCCCAGTCCGGCCAGGCTGGGTTCCCTAACAATCGTAAATAGCAACAAATCATAGATGTCAACAAAATAGCCAAGTGCGGCTACAATAACTGCGATGTTAAAAATGGAAGCTTGTTTTGGCTGAATCATTCAGTACACTATTATTTTGGAAGTATTTCTTTATGCTCCACATCCACCACGGGCTTTTTACCAAAAAATAACTTATACAATACCGGTAGTGTGGTAATTAATATGATGACGATTGCTATTGCTTCAATATGGTCTTTCAGGCTGTAACCAAATTTACGCTCCACCCATGATTGAAGGAAATAGCCGCCCATCATCATAGAAGAAACCCATACGACACTACCAATAATATTGTAAAACATAAAAATGGCCTTATCCATTTTTACAACACCTGCTACTATAGGTGCAAAAGTGCGAATGATCGGAAGAAATTTTGCAGCGAAAATAGTTCCCCTGCCATACTTATCGTAGAATTCTTTCGCACGAAGGAGGTGTTTCTTCTTAAAAAGCCAGGTATCTTTTCGTTCAAAAAGCAAAGGGCCCGTTTTTTTTCCAAACCAATATCCTACCCAATTACCAAGAACAGAAGCCACCATCACCATTATCATAATAATACTCCAGTGCATATTGAAAAATTCCACGGAAAGGTCCTTCATATATATACCAGCGGCAAACAATAAAGAATCTCCCGGAAATAGAAATCCAACAAATAATCCCGTTTCAGCAAAAATCACCAATAACAAAACATAAAGTCCGCCATTAGTAATGATCCACTCAATAAACTGCTGCACATATCCTTTATCCATTGATCGTTTTTTTATTAAATTTATATAAGATTCGGTTTTGGTTCTGTTAATTCTCCCTCCCATTTACTTACTACTGCAGTGGCAATGCTATTACCCACCACATTGGTAGCACTTCGACCCATGTCTAATAAGGGATCAATCCCCAACAATAAAGCAAGACCTGCTTCAGGAATATTGAAGGTAGCGAGGGTTCCTGCAATCACCACCAAAGATGCTCTGGGTACACCTGCAATTCCTTTGCTGGTTAACATCAAAACCAATAACATGCTTAGTTGAGTGCCAAAATCCAGATGAATTCCATAAGACTGTGCTATAAATAAAGAAGCGAACGTCATATACATCATACTTCCATCGAGATTAAAAGAATATCCAAGCGGTAATACAAAACTTACAATTTTATCTTTGCAGCCAAATTTTTCTAACTCCACCATTGTTTTTGGAAACGCGGCTTCACTACTAGAGGTACTAAATGCAAGCAAAACAGGCTCTTTGATTCTTTTCATTAAATCTATGATTCGTTTCTTTATAAAAACAGAACCTGCGATGATCAATATCATCCATAACAATAATAAGCCAAAATAAAACTCTCCAATAAAAATGGAATAGGTTTTTAAAATTCCCAAACCCTGCCTGGCAATGATAGCAGTCATTGCTCCAAATACTGCAACGGGTGCAAAGTTCATAACATATCCGGTAATCTTTAGTACCACATGAGCAATGGCATCAAAGGCTTTTATTATTTTATGTCCTGTTTCCCCAATCGCAGCAGTCGCCACTCCAAAAAACAAAGAGAAAATCACAATTTGCAGAATTTCATTTTTAGCCATCGATTCTACCACACTGCTTGGAAAAACATGATAAAGAAATTCCCGGAGCGAAAGGGCCGTTTTTGCGATTCCTGTATCCGTACCTTCATCTGGTAAAGGAAGTTTCATGGCAATACCCGGCTGAAAAATATTCACCAACACCATTCCTAATAAAAGACTTGCAAGCGAGGCACTAATAAACCAAAGTAATGTTTTGCCCCCAATTCTTCCCACAGCTTTTATATCTCCAAGCTTTGCGACGCCAACAACCAGTGTAAAAAATACAAGCGGGGCCACAATCATTTTTATTAGCCGAAGAAAAACATCGGCAAGCAACGAAAATGGATCGGTCTTTGAATTTCTATCAGATAATGCTTTGTTTTTAATTTTTACCTGTTCTCCGCGTTCTTTCTTGAATTGAATAAATTGTGCTGAGGTTGTATCGGTCGTATTTTTTATAGTCGTATTCAATGCGGCAATCCGCTCTTCGGATGCGGCTAACGTTGTATTCTCTTCTTTTACATAGGATTGGTTAAGAATGTACCCGAGTATAATACCCAATACAAGAGCTATAATGATATACAATGTAAGCCTGTTCCCCTTTTTCATAAACTTCAATTAATTAAGTATTGTAAAAGAATGATCGAAAATCCGAAAAATATCCGGTTAGCAAAAGTTTTAACTGGCAAAATAAGGGTGAGACAAAAGAATTGCGGGGATTTTTGAATATTTCTTTATTTTACACATCCTAAACTAATTCATAAAACAATAACCACTGCTATGAGTTTAACCAGAAAAAAATCATTAGACATTTTACTGAGCCAGGCCGCCGATTCGGAAAAAGGTTTGAAGCGGACGCTTGGCGCTGTAAACCTGGTAGCACTTGGAATAGGTGCTATTATTGGAGCCGGTCTTTTTGTTAGAACGGCTGCAGCGGCTGGTGGACATGCTGGAGCTGCTGTTACTCTTTCTTTTATTGTTGCTGCCATTGGTTGCGCCTTTGCCGGATTATGCTATGCAGAGTTTGCTTCTATCATTCCAATAGCTGGCAGTGCCTATACCTATGCCTATGCCAC
>JANNEK010000457.1:0-2421 GCA_031378605.1 Chitinophagaceae bacterium
ATTCCCGATGAAGAAATTGATCACGCCCGGTCGCTTAAATGCACTCGTTGGGAAATCCTATGGGAAGTAGTCATTAAGGGGCGATTGGATTATGTAATTGATGTACTAAGGCAAAATCTGGCAATTATCTGGATGATGTTGGTTACTGTTGAATCGATTGTTGTTGCTGCTGGAGGATTGGGTGTACTTATAAAGAACAGTGATAAGTTTACAAATCATGGTAGAATTGTCGCGCTTCAATTAGTAATATTATTGATCGGCCTTTCGTTGGATTGGGTTTTGAATATTTCCCGAAAGTCATTATTCAGGTACTCTACCTATTAAAATTCGGTAAGTTTTTTTATTATTGATTAAATTCTACTTGTTTCAAATGCCAAATTCGTATGAACAAAAAGACACTATCCTGCATGTTCAAAACCTGAGTATTGCATATGGAAATAAGTTAATTATTTCTGATATAAACTTTGAAGAAAAGAACGTGATACGCCCTGGAAAAAAGCAGGGGCAGACTATTGCTTTTCTTGGAAGATCCGGAAGAGGAAAATCAACACTTTTCAGGGCATTAACAGGACTTGAAGAACCTACTACCGGTACCGTATTGATCCCGGATTATTCAAAGGAGATTATTAACGGACAGCAACCAGCGAAAAAAGTATCTGAAGGAGATGTGGGATTTGTTGATCAGAAATACACCTTATTCCGGCATAAAACAGTATATCAATCTTTGAAGTTTGCTTTGCGAAATAATACAGGATCGGCCAACGAGAAGGAGGATAAAATTATGACCTACCTTTCTAATTGGGGACTCGCCAATAATAAGGATCAGTTTCCAAATGAATTGTCAGGCGGTCAGCGTCAGCGTACAGCAATTTTGGAACAATTATTAAACTCTGGTTATTACATGGTGCTGGACGAACCTTTTTCCGGACTTGATGTAGGTAATATCATCAACGTAAAAGATTCTTTTAAACTTATAAATGAAAGCAACGAATTAAATACGATTGTTTTTAGTACCCATGATATAGAATTGGCTGTAGAACTGGCCGATTCAATATATGTTATTGGATATAAAAAAAATCATGATAGTACCATGGTAAACGTTGGAACAATCCTTCGCCATTTTGATTTAAAGCAGTTAGGATTAGCATGGGGGAGCGAGTTTACAACAGATCATTTAAATCTTACAAAAGAGATTAAAGATCTAATGCTTCAGTCATAAAATTTGAATGTAAAGATTTGCTATTGTTTTAGTAGTTACCGGTACTTAATGCAGAAACACTTTTTTCTTTAACAAAGTACGCCCACTTGCAAACAGGTTATGTACGATCAATTAATAAGAACCTGAAAAGTTTATTTCTACTATTCAATCCGAATAGAACGGTTACGCGTACCCCAGTACCAGGCTTTCAAAGAATCTTTTTTCATTGCCGTATCAGACGGAGAAGAAGGTAAAATGACATAAATGGTAAAATGGATTGAGTCTTTTGTTTCCATTTGATATTGCCGGTTCACAAGCTGCAATGAATTAAATCTTGCAAAAGCCCGTTGTTTTGTAATGGTTTCTTCGCAAATAAATTTGTAGGTACCTACCGGGTTTGTAATCGGAACAGGCTTCCTGCTTATAGATGAATCACTGCTGATTTGTTTAATTAACGAATCCGGGGTCGTAGGAGTTGTTTGAGTCGTGTCTTGTTGCAGGGGAATTACTTGTTCCGGAGTTTCTGTAATTGTATTTGTTTTATTTGAATACAATAAATATCCACCCCAAACAATTACACCAAATCCCATTACTATTCCTGCAACAATCAGTATTTTTCTAAGCGAATTGCTTTGACCACTTTGGCTGGTATATTCGTTGTTATATAAAAACCTTCGTTCACCCTGTTTTTCATTGCTTTTATCCGAAGGCGCACTCTCCATGCGCTCACTCATTGCCTGGCCATGCGAAAAATCAAATTTCCCGTCTTTATTTTTTTGCAGGGTACCAATTCCTTCGAGATAAAGCGGTTTGCCAATATTCAATAATAATTTGCAGTCTGATAAATATGATTCAAGATCCGACTCGGCCAATGGCTTAATTTTTCCGGTTTTCGCACGAATGAAATCAATAAATTCATCATCGGGCCTAAGAATATTTTTAGGCGTAAATTGAATATATTGGAGAAATTCGTCGAAATTCTTGTCCGTTTGTTCGGGTACGGTAACAGCTTTGTCTATAGAAAACTGGCCAATACCGGGAATATTTAATTGCTTATGTTGATACAAATACTGGGTGAGTAAACCTGATACTTTCAAGATGTTGTATAATTTGACACAATTTACTAATAAATCCCAAACGTAGTTGTGGGCTTATTATTTTTACCTTTGCAATAAATCAACAATAAGTAATAGCGATGCTAACTGAAAACGAAAAGCAATTTG
>JANNEK010000015.1:0-3393 GCA_031378605.1 Chitinophagaceae bacterium
TGGAATATGAGAAGGTACCAGATTTTATAGCCGGTTCCAAGTATTTTTTAAATTCCCGGATGTACAAGTTTTGGAGTAAAGCACTTCCTAAAACTGAAAAGCGACATAATGATTATTATCTCGAGTATCCATTTATTAAAACAGATTCTACTATTTATCAGTTGCCCGAAGGTTTCGTCGTAGAAAATTTACCCAAACCCGGTTCGATTAAATATGCCTTAGGTTCTTACCAGTCAACTTATTTTTTTGATGCAGCAAAGCGTCAATTAATAACAACCTGCAAAGTAAAAATTGACAAACACATTATTCCTGCTGCACAGTACCAGGAAGCTTTACTATTCTTTAGTGATATTATTAAAGAGCAGCAACAGAAAGTAGTCGTTCGAAAAGAATAATAATAGTCATCATCTTATTCATCTATTTTATGCATAAATACATACTGTTTTTAACAATAGTAGTAGTATCTGGCAAGGGCTTTTCGCAATCAGTAATTCCGGAGTATGGAACTATTGTACCTGAAGAAATAAAAATGAAAGAATGTGCTTTTGATAAAGACGCAGATGCGGTTATACTTCTTGATAAAGCAGTTTCTAATTACGATGATGATAAACAATTAATTACTAAAAGAAGGATAAAATTCAAAATTCTGAAGGAGAGTGGAATCGGACGGGGTGATGTGCGCATTTCTTTTTACAGCGAAGATGAATTTGAGAAGATCGAAGACCTGGAAGCTTATGTGCTTAATGAAAATGAAACAGGCGGTATTTATAAAACGATTTTTGATAAAAAATCAATCTTCACTAACAAAGTAAACAAACTGTATTCAGAAATAAAAATGGCCATGCCCGAAATAAAAGTAGGGAGTATTATAGAATATCAGTATACCAGCATTAAAAAAAGTTTTTATGGTATACGTGACTGGTATTTTCAAACCGATATTCCAACCTTATTCAGCCAATACGATCTTACTATATTACCCGGAGCCTCATTTGCCTATAAAATTGTAAAGAGTAAATTTTTGCCAATTGAAATGAAAAATTTTAAGGACGATGGCAGGATTATATTTGAAATGAAAAATATTGCCGGACTGAGAACCGAACCGTTTATGGATGCCCCCGATGATTACCGTCAGCAAATCATTTTTCAATTGGCAGAATACAGAACCTACTATGGAACCAGGGAAAAAGTAGCGAACACCTGGGCGGAACTGGCGCAGGAATTACTAAGAAATGAGGATTTTGGAAAAGCCATTGAAAAAAATATTAAAGATGCCGATGAGTTCATTTCAAGAGTGAATGCGTTGCCGAATGACTATAACAAAATGACGACTATTTATTCTTTTGTTCGCAAAAATTTTGAATGGGATCATATCTATTCTTATTATGCCAATGAAGGCTTAAAAAAAATATGGGATAAGAAAAGGGGAAATGCAGCCGACATCAATCTATTGCTGATTAATTTACTCAAAGAAGTTAAACTGGAAGTATATCCTATACTTATCAGTGAGCGGGACCATGGTCGCGTAGACGGATCTTATCCTTTTATCGGACAGTTTAGTAAGGTAGCAGCGTTGGTAGTTATCAATGGCAAACGGCATATTTTAGATGCCACTGATCCAACTGCACCCACAGATATGATTCCTTTTGATCTATTAAATACAAACGCATTTATTGTTGCAAAAAAATCTAGCGGTGTTATTCTCTTGGAGGATGATAGCCGAACAATGAAAAATTTTACTGGCATCCAGGGAGAAATAGATGAAGAGGGTATTGTTAACGGCCGTTTTAGTAAGATTAGTTATGATTATTCGCGACATGAAAGGCTGCTTTATTTTCGTAAGCACAATAAAGAAAAATTTATTAGCAATTATTTTCAAAAAGATATTTCAAATATAAAAATTGACAGCATTGAAATAAACAATGAAAGCAATGATTCAGTTGGATTGGAACAGAAATTTCATTTTACCGTTGAAATGCCTGAGAGCGGCGAATACCGTATGGTTAACCTGAATTTATTTGGCGAAATGGATAAATCGCCCTTCGTATCCGATAATCGTTTTACCAATATTAATTTCGGTAGTCAATTATTAAATACAACCACCCAGGTATTAAAGATACCCGCATCCATGAAACCAGATGCCATTCCTAAAAATATTAACCTGGTAATGCCCGATAACAGTATTAGCTTATCCCGAATAGTTGCTTATGAGGAAGCCACTAATACTTTTACAATAAGATTTAAATGGCAAATAAAGAAAACGGTGTTTACTCCGGAAGAATATCCATCCATTAAAGATTTTTATAAAAAAATGGTAGAGATATTAAATGAACCACTTGTTTTAAAGAAAAGATAGCTCTATTTATTCTTTATCTGTTGGGCAGTACGTAACTCGTCACATCTTCTGTTGTAATTGTTTTTCCCGATAAAATAATTAATCGTTCTACCACATTTCGGAGTTCGCGGATATTACCCGTCCAGTTATGTTTTTTTAATGATTCAATGGCCATAGCATCAATTCCTTTTTTTGCAATACCATAATCAATACAGATATCTGTAAGAAATTTATCAACCAATAAAGGTATATCATCTCTTCTATCATTGAGTGATGGAACGTGAATGATGATCACCCCTAAACGATGGTATAAGTCGAGACGGAAATTTTTATCTTCCACTTCTTTCAGCAAATCTTTATTGGTAGCAGTAATAACCCTCACATCTACACTAATATCTTTATCGCCTCCCACCCGGGTAATTTTTCCTTCCTGTAAAGCTCTTAATACCTTTGCCTGGGCGCTTAAACTCATATCTCCAATCTCATCAAGAAAAAGTGTTCCCCCATGAGCCTGTTCAAATTTACCAATTCGTTGTTTTACAGCGGAAGTAAAGGAACCTTTTTCATGACCAAATAATTCGCTTTCGATCAGTTCACTGGGAATAGCTGCACAGTTTACTTCAATCAAAGGCCCTGAAGCACGGTTACTTTTTTCATGAACCCAACGCGCAACCAACTCCTTTCCTACTCCATTTTCACCAGTAACTAAAATACGTGCATCCGTAGGCGCTACTTTTTCAATAGTTTCTTTGATGCGAATGATGGGAACAGATTCACCAATCATTTCTTCTATTTTACTGGCTTTTCTTTTTAGTATCTTGGTTTCGGTTACCAGGTTTGTTTTATCCATGGCATTCCGAATTGTAATTAGAAGTCGGTTAAGATCGGGCGGTTTTGATATATAGTCGTATGCTCCTTTTTTAACCGCTTCCACGGCTGTTTCAATAGTGCCATGGCCAGATATCATAATAACCGGAATATCCGGATTAGCTTCCCTGCTTTTATCAAGAAACTCAATGCCATCCATCTTGGGCATTTTAATATCGCAGAGTACCACATCG
>JANNEK010000017.1:0-2888 GCA_031378605.1 Chitinophagaceae bacterium
ATATCCGTTGCATCCGTTCAATCGGCGTTGCCATCTACTTTTATTTACTTATGGGATAGTAACACGAGTTAAGGAATTGGGTAATGTATTAAATTATCTGGTTTCAAAAATACTAGCCGTAATAAAGGGTTTACAGGTGACTTGGAAAAACTTCTTATGTTTTGTTTTTATTTAACTAATACTTTCATCATCTCCTCAGCAACCAGCCGGTTTCCTTTTTCATTTAAATGAACGCCATCACTTGTCAGAATTTCTTTCGCTTTATTATCCGGATTGTTCGCAAGGTTATATGCAAGAAATGATTTTCTTAAATCTATTAGCCGACAATTATTTTTCCGTGCTATCTCCCGAATAATGTTCGAGTATTTATTCAGATCGCCATCCAGTTCATTGCTAAAATCTGTTTTTTCTCCAATAGCTGCAGGAGTACAAATTAATACTTTAATATTTTTTGATTGCAACTTCTTAATAATCGCGTTATAAAACTGTTCAAATTTATCGGCGTCGGTTCCGGTGCCAAAACTTCTTTTATGCCATACATCGTTTACACCTACCCATATAACAACGGTAGTCGGGTTTTTAGAAAGCACATCGTCGTCCATCCGTAAATAAAGATCATATACTTTATTACCACCAATACCTGCACCGGTGAGTTGGTATTGATCCGATAAAACTTCTTCCTTTAGCATCAATCCTAACATAGTTATATATCCTCCGGGTTGTACTCCAGCCTGCGTAATTGAATCGCCAAAGAATACAATATGCTTTTTTTGTTGCGGCATGTTCCATGCAATAAGAGCAAAGGAAATAAAAATTAATAGAGCCTTTAGTTGTTTCATAATTATTTTTTTGAAGTATCAATTCAATGGTATTCATTTAGCCAATGAATATACAACCTTCGGAAATAATTATTATAATTATATCTGGGGCCCGCTCACAAAAAAGAACGCCCTGAGTATTGCGGCGTTCTTTATAAAAAAAGTACTTATTATTTACCAGCGTTAGCGTCTTTTTATCACAGTCTGTTTTTTCACATCGTTATCATACAGCAATTCTACATTGTACAGTCCATTTGCATAGCGACTAAGATCTACTACAATATAGTTACTGGCGTTTCCATTAAATGTTCTGGCAACCACTACCTGCCCGGTTGAATTTGAAACCCTTAATCCTTTAAGGTTTGTTGGAGGTAACAAATGTCTAACCGTAAAGGATCCCTCAAACGGATTAGGGGCAATCATATATCCTGCCTGTTTTAAGCGTGCAGGTAATACAAGCGTAGAGATCTCAATCTTATCAAGGAATGTATTGTTACCACGGTTACTGGTGCTTCTGAATACTACCTGGAATTTACTATTAGCCGTTACAAACTTTGTTAAATCTAACCACTCCGACTTCCATTGATTTGCAGAGTTAGGAACAAAACCAATTGTGTCGGTAGATGCATAACTAGGCGGGAAGTTAGGATCAACACTGGTAAGATCTTCACCCCATTTCTTATATACACTACGTAATGTTTTACCGCAATCAGTAGTTAATAATACTTCCAGTGTGTCTAATGGAATATTTGTGCTACCAGGGAAACGGCGGCTTGCATTCGCTAAATCGAATTTAAGATAAACTGAATCGGGACTTGCTACCTGCACTAACGGCGAAAACAAATCATCTTTCTTTCCTGCACTGCTGAAACGGTAATTACGTATCCAAACAGAAGCCGACTTTTCAGTAGCACCTCTTGTATTTCTCTCCCATGTATAAGCGCTTCCAGAGGATGCAACAAACCAGTTTGCCGGCGGGAAAGTTGTTTGTTCAAATCCTTCCTTAGCCGGGTCGGGTTGCGGATCAAATACAGTAAGGCTTACTTTAGCCGTATCGTTGATTGGAATCTGGTCGGCTAACCCATTTGGTTCTTTTGTATAAGCAATAAACTGGTAAGCTCCACCTGTAGTAAGTGTAGTATTTTTTAAGTCTACAAAAGCGGTTCCACCTAAAGGTAAGGAACCCGTCCACACCACAGAATCAAGAGCGCCTGCCGTGGCTGCATTAAAGCGATACATAACTTTTACTGTTTTCAACGTGTCTTTTCCCTGGTTCCCGATTTGTACTCTTGGCAGAAATGTACGGGCGCATAGCTTACCGCTTGGTTCAACTACCTGTTTAACCGTTGCATCTCTACGACCATTTTCAACCGTAAAAATATTGACATTGTCGATATACAAATTCTGACCAAACTTATTTATAGTTTTAAATCCTACAAGGAAGGAAGAAGCATTACCTACAATAGATTTCACATCCAACCTGAGATTGAGCCAATCTGCAGCAGCAGGAACGTATGAACCCGTAAATGTTCCGGGAGTAGTGGCAAGTTGACCACCACCTCGTTTCCAAACACTTTGGAATGTTGTACCGCAATCGGTAGAAACTACCAATTCGAGCGTATCTGCAAAGGATGCACTGGTGCTGTATTGCTTATAGGCTCTGTCAAAAGAAACAATTATTGAATCAGCGTTTGTTGATGTTATAGCAGGAGACAAAAGATAATCCACATGATTGTTATTGCTATAATCATAAAAACGAAATATAGCCGAAGCAGAACTTCCGCTACCGGTAACGGCTGATCTCTCCCAGGTTATGCTTCCTGCATTTAGATTTAGAACTTGCCAGCCAGTAGGTGGGAAAGTAGCAGTCTGGAAACCTTCGGTTACTGGTCCGGGTATACTGCCAAAACATACCGTAGAATTTCTGAAAAAGTCGGAATAGTTGGTGACATTTACTGGCCATATTCTATAATAGTTGGTACCATTGAAGGGGGTAGTATGTGTAAAGGTGAGAAGGCTTCCTTTATAAATAACTTTTCCTCCGCCTGGAATATTGTCTCCAACATTCAG
>JANNEK010000032.1:0-23401 GCA_031378605.1 Chitinophagaceae bacterium
AATTGACTTTCACCAATTAATTGAAGGAAGAGATTTGTGGATTGGAGGAATAAAAATTCCGCATAACAAAGGGGCATTGGGCCATAGCGATGCAGATGTGTTATTACATGCGATCTGCGATGCAATGCTGGGAGCGCTTGCGCTCGGTGATATTGGTATGCACTTTCCGGATACCGATATGGCTTATAAAAATATCGACAGCAAAATATTATTAAAAAATACGATCGCGTTAATCCATCAAAAAAATTATCGTGTTATTAATATTGATTCGTCTGTTTGTTTGGAAGCTCCCAAGATCAAAAAGTATTCTGAAGCGATGCGCATTGTTATTGCTGCCATTCTTAAAATAACAATTGATGACATTTCAATAAAAGCAACTACCGCAGAAAAGATGGGATTTATAGGAAGAGAAGAAGGACTTGCAGCCTACGCAACCGTATTATTGCAAAAAGAAAATTAACGATTGGGTACGATAAATTACAGATTTTCTAATCTATTTTATTTAATGAATTCATAGAACTGAAAGCTGAAACCCTAACTTTGCCGCATGTCAAAAGTGAAAGTAAAAATCATAAATAAATCGGACAACCCACTACCCGGTTATGCAACCGAAGGTTCGGCAGGAATGGATATCCGTGCTAATTTATCTGAAACAATAATTCTTAAACCAATGGAGCGATTGTTAGTTCCTACCGGTTTGTTTATTGAATTACCGGATGGATTTGAGGCCCAGGTTCGTCCACGAAGCGGATTAGCTATTAAACAGGGGATTACCTGTTTAAATTCGCCTGGTACTATTGATGCTGATTATCGGGGCGAAATTAAAGTAGTACTTATTAATTTATCTCTGGAAGATCAGCCCATACAAAACACAGACCGCATCGCGCAGTTAATTATCAGCAACGTTGAAAAAGTAAAGTGGAAAGAAGTCGATAATATATCCGTTACTACCCGTAATGAAGGTGGATTCGGTCATACCGGTAAAAAATAAATTATGCGGATAATTTTTCTGATAATAATAGCCGGGTTACTGATGGGCGGATTAAGCCAATGCCGAACAACCAAAAAAATTCAAACGGTTATAACGCCAAAAAAAGATTCTACCCAGATAATGCCGGTTGAAGATACGCGTACCGATTCTATTCGTTTTATGAAAGACATATTTGATTCTATCAAAAAAAATAAAATCGATTTCCAAACGTTTTCGGCAAAAATTAAAGTTGACTTTGAAGATAAGGAGGGGAAGAAAAATGATTTTACAGCTTTTATTCGGTTAAAGAAAGATAGTATTTTATGGATATCTGTGAATGCATTGCTCGGAATAGAAGCGTTTAGGGTTATCATTACACCCGATAGTGTTAAAGTGCTTAACAAACTCGATAAGATTATTCAATTGCGATCGGTTGAATATTTGCAGGAAGTAACGCATGTGCCCTTTACATTTTCGGAATTGCAAAATATTATCATAGGTAATCCGGTATACCTCGATAGTAATATCGTAGCCTATAAAAAAGAAGAGAAAGAGATAACACTGATAAGTATCGGAAAAGTTTTTAAGCATCTGTTAACCATTAGCAAAGATGATTTTATACTACAAAACAGTAAACTGGATGATATAGACAACAGCAGGTCACGCACATGCTTAATTATTTATGGTGACTTTGAAAGAAAAAATAATATGATCTTCTCAGCATTCAGAAAGATAACTGTAAGTGAAAAGGAACGACTTGATATAGAAATGCGCTATAAGCAATATTCTTTTAACGAAGATTTAAACTTTCCTTTTAGCGTTCCAAAAAATTATAAACAGAAATAATCGTTTCATACTTTACCCGTTACCTTTCAAAACCCATATTATTATTCTATTCCTTATCGTTCATTCCAAAAAAAGCATATTATGCTAAAAACGGCGGTTACTTGTTTTTTTGCATGTGTTTTCTCATTTACGCTGCTTGCTCAAACGAGCGAGGACCTTAGAAAACAGCAGGCCGAAATTCAACGGGAAATTAATGAACTAAAGAAATCGCTCGAGTCTACCAGGAAAAATAAAAAAGTCGGACTTGGAGAATTGGCAGCCGTTCAATCTAAAATTCGGTTAAGGGAACAGGCTATAAACAATATCAGTAGTCAAATTGATGTGATTTTGGGAACCATTAATCAATCACGAAATGATATTAATAAATTAAAAAAGGAATTAGACACATTGATGGTGCAATATGAAAAAAGTGTAGTGTATGCTTATAAAAATCGAAGTAATTACGATTTTTTGAATTTTGTTTTTTCTGCTGCCAGCTTTAATGATGCAATGAAGCGAATTGAATATTTAAAAACCTACAGAAATTTTCGTCAGCAACAGGCAGAAAATATTCGAAGTACTCAAAATGTATTACAGCAAAAAATTGCTGCATTAGAGACTACAAAAAAACAAAAAGACGAAGTATTACAGAAACAGGAAAAGGAAAAAATGGTATTGGTAGATGAGCGAAAAGAAAAAGATGAAATAGTTAGTAAACTCAAAGCGCGGGAAAAAGAAATCAATAAGGAAATAACGGCCAAGGCAAAAACAGATCGGAAACTAAGAGATGGTATTATCGCCTCAATCAGGAGAGAAACAGAAAAGGCAGCCAGAATTGCAGAAGCGAATAGAAAAAAGGAAGCTGCAGCTAAACCCAATCCAACGTCTAACACCGATGTTACTGTAAAAACCACAAAGCCTGTTAAACCTAAGAGTCCGTTGGAAAATACACCGGAAGGCGCCATTGTTTCTGCTGATTTTGAAAAAAACAAGGGTAGATTACCATGGCCCATTGAAAAGGGAAATATAAAAATTCATTTTGGTACTTATTCTATTGAAGGAACATCTTTGCGGGGAAGTAATCCAGGGTTAACTATTGAAACCGATCAGGGCGCTTCGGTAAAAGCAGTTTTTGACGGCGAGGTTATTATGGTTTTTGATGTTGATGGATCAACTGCAATAGTAATTAAGCATGGTAAATATTTTACGTCTTATGGAAATCTTGCCACAGTAAATGTAAGCAAAGGTCAAAAAGTAAATGCGGGTCAATTGATTGGGCGAGCCGCAACGAATGATGATGGAAATGGAGAAATTGAATTTATACTCATGATTGAATCAAAGAATATTAATCCCGAGCCCTGGATTAAGCGAAAATAAAGGAGGCGGTTTTTTTATAAAAGACAGTAGTATTACTTCCGAATACACTGTCTGTTGAAAATTTGCGTGTAATCATGCCTGCATGACCAATTACCTGAAAACCTGATTTTTATAATTTTCCCGGTAAACCAACCCAGGTTCCAGGTGTGTATTCCAAGAGATTCGCGTATAAAAAATTAAGTCTTTTTAGAGAATTTGATACTTATAATCTCTTACCAGCGTTGTAAGTTATTCCGGATCTTGTTTTTTAATCCTAATACCCTTAATTATGCTAAAACTGTTTTTTGCATGGTTCTTATTTTTATTTTCAATGAGTGCTTCTGCCCATGAAAACATTGTTATATATGGTAAAAAACCTGCAGGCAGAAAAAAAACAGTAGCAAAAAGAAAAACATCTAAAACCTCCTCTTTAAACAGGGCAAATGGGCAACGTAGTACCCACAAAGTGGCTTCTTCAAGATTTAGATCCAATCATAAAGCCTCGTTCAAAAGCAATAAATCAAGCGCTTCAAAAAAACAAAAGGCTAAGAGAATAGTAATCGAAAAAGATATCGATAATTTCAGTAAGAATAAAGGGTCCTTTAAGTGGCCGTTGGAAGAGTGTACCATTAAAACTGGATTCGGACCTTATAAAGTGGGCGATGGCCCTATTATTGGATACAACCCAGGGCTAACATTGGAAGCAACTGAAGGTTCGTGTGTTCAATCGGTATATGATGGAATTATAACTGATATTTTTGATATGGACGGTACCTGGGCCGTTACCATTCAACATGGCAATTATCTAACGGTTTATAGCAACCTAGTAACAGTAAGTGTGTTGCAAAATGAAAATATTGCATTGGGAACAGTGATTGGAAATGCAGCCAGCAATAGAGATGGGTATGCAGAAATGGAGTTCATTCTTATGAAAAAAAATAAAAATATCGATCCGGAACCCTGGATCCGAAAGAACTAATTAACCAAAAGAATAACTCAAAAGAGATTATTGGTTTCGAATAATAGGTTTGCTTATTTCAAAAACCGATTATACAATTGTTCATATTCCGGAATCACAATTTCAATATCAAAACTTTTAGCATGCAATTCTGCATTTGCTTTAAACTGGTTTAGTTTATTTTCATCCAACAAAAGTGAAATTGCTTTCTGGCTCATAGTGTCGGTATCGCCAACATCACCAAGATATCCTGTTTGTCCATCAATATTAATTTCTGGTAATCCGCCTGCATTAGTGGATATAACAGGTACGCCTGCTGCCATTGCCTACAGCGCAGCAAGTCCAAAACTTTCATATTCGGAGGTCAATAAAAATAAATCTGCAATCGCTAAAATATCTTCCATTTGTTCCTGCTTTCCCACAAAGCGCATATCATCGCAAAGATCCAAATCCCTGCACATGCTTTCTGCTAATTGACGATCGGGTCCATCACCCACCAATAGCAATTTGCTGGGAACTTTCTTATGTATATCTGCAAAAATTTTAACAACATCACCAACTCTTTTTATTTTTCGAAAGTTGGAAGCGTGCAACAGAATTTTTTCTCCATTCGGAGCAATTACTTTTCTAAATGCATCAAATGGTTTTTTCTTGAACCGTTTAACATCTACAAAATTTTTAATTACTTGTATCTCTTTTTCAATCTTAAAGTTTTTATAGGTTTCATCGCGCAGGTTATCGGATACAGCAGTAATGGCATCACTTTCATTAATAGAAAAAGTAACAACAGGTGCAAAGGTTTTATCTTTTCCAACCAGAGTAATATCTGTTCCATGTAAGGTGGTAATAACAGGAATATATTTGCCCTGCTTTTCAACAATTTTCTTGGCCATATAGGCGGCTGATGCATGGGGAATTGCATAATGTACATGCAGTAAATCGAGATTGTTATTTACAATTACGTTTACCATAGTACTTGCAAGGGCTGTTTCATACGGCGGGTAATCAAATAAAGGATAGGTAGGTACTAATACTTCGTGGTAAAAAATATTTGCATTGAACTCACTCAATCTTACCGGTTGCTGGTAAGTTATAAAATGAACCTGGTGCCCTTTATCTGCAAGCGCTTTTCCTAGTTCTGTGGCCAATACCCCGCTTCCACCAAAGGTGGGATAACAAACAATTCCGATACGCATATAATTCAATAATTGAATGGTCGAAGGTAATTGAATTTTTTATTGCCGCTTTACCGTTTATGCAAACGTAATTTTCAAATCCATAACTTTAGCAAAATTAACAGATATGATAAGGAAATTGATTCTGGCTTTTTTGATTAGTAGCACCGCTGCAAATGCGCAACAGGAAGACTCTTTGTTGATTCGAAAAATTGCAGACAATATATTAATTAACGGAAAAGCCTATGAAAATTTAAGGACCCTCTGTAAAACGGTAGGCGGGCGGGTTGCAGGTTCTCCTCAAATGTTGAAGGCTGAAGCCTGGGCCGTTAAATCATTACAAGAGGCGGGTGCTGATAAAGTATGGTTGCAGGAATGTAAAGTGCCTCATTGGACAAGAGGAGCTAAAGAAGAAGTATCGTTTACGATATCTGGCAAGAAAACAATGCTTGATGTTTTAGCACTTGGAAATTCAATAGGTACAGGAATCAAAGGGATTAAAGCCCAAATACTATTGATCAATAATTTTGAAGAACTGGAACAACGAAAAGAAGAAATTAAAGGTAAGATCGTGTTCTATAATTATAAATTCAATCCAACATTTGTAAAAACATTTATGGCCTACGGGGATGCGAATAAGTACCGGGGGCAGGGTGCCAGTCGCGCAGCGAAATATGGAGCAGTAGCTGTAATTGTTCGTTCGATGACACATGCCATGGATAACAACCCTCATACCGGCGCAATGAATTATGATTCGAGTTATGAAAAAATTCCAGCGTTGGCAATAGGGTTAAAAGATGCGGACAAACTTGCGGCGGTTATTGAAAAAAGTAAATCGCTTACTGTTTTTGTAAAATCAAATGCCAAGATGTTACCCGACGAAGTTGGTCACAATGTTATTGGGGAATTGATTGGCTCAGAGTTTCCTGAAGAGATTATTACTATTGGAGGACACTTAGATTCTTGGGATCCGGCAGAAGGTGCACACGACGATGGCGCAGGCTGTGTGCATTCCATTGAAGTATTAAGGACATTAAAAGCAATTGGCTATAAACCTAAAAGAACGATTCGAATAGTTCTTTTTGCAAACGAAGAAAACGGTTTGCGCGGGGGTAATAAATATGCAGAAGAAGCAAAGACAAAAGGAGAGAAGCACTATTTTGCATTGGAGAGTGATGCTGGTGGGTTTACGCCAAGAAGTTTTGGATTTTCAATGAAGCGCGAACAACTAATCCATGTGCAGCAATGGGCCGATTTGTTTAAACCATATGGTGTATTTGAGCTAACAGCAGGAGGAGGAGGTGCAGATATTGGCCCGTTGGCAAGAACTTTTGGAACCCCATTGGCTGGTCTTTCCCCGGATTCTCAGCGTTATTTCGATATCCATCATGCGCGAAGTGATGTATTTGAAGCAGTAAATAAAAGAGAACTTGAGTTAGGTGCAATTAATATGGCAGCATTAATTTATCTTGTTGATAAATACGGTTTATAATTTAGTAATTAAATTCAAATAGTATGTTCCGGAAATTTCTTATATGGTTTATCTCCATAACAGTAGTTGTTTTAATAATCATTGGCCTGATGGCATATTACATGGAGTATAGCGATGGATTTAGAGTGGGCCAGGTAATTAAATTAAGTAAGAAGGGTTATGTAATTAAAACCTGGGAAGGGCAATTGGACCAGGGCTTCCTTGCACCCGCTGATGATGCAACTGCTACCACTGGCATTGCTACCCGTATCTGGAATTTTTCTGTACATGGAAAAGATGAATTAGCACGAAAACAAATTGATTCTGCTATTTCATTCGGACACAAAGTAAAAATCTATTACAAAGAAAAATTATGGAAATTTTACTTTTGGGGAGATACTAAATATTTTGTTTACAAGGTTGAACGGGTTGGTAATTGATTTAGGAAGCAAGTAGTAAAAATATAACTGGTTGTTTGTGCAAGTCTGGTAATGCTTTTTTCCATTGCTCTATTGTTTGTGTTTGTACAAATTCATTTGCTCCGGTTAAACCGGCGGCAATACATAACCTGGTAGCGGGTTTACAATTTTTTAGGATGGACCCCAGTAACTGATTATTTCTATAAGGCGTTTCCATAAAAATCTGTGTGCAGTTTTTTCGAATAGATTCATTCTCTAAATCCCTGATTGCTTTGATTCGTTCGGTTGTATCTATGGGTAAGTATCCTAAAAAAGCAAATCGTTGTCCGTTCAAACCACTTGCCATTAAGGCCAGTAAAATAGAGCTTGGCCCTACTAATGGTTTAACTTTTGCACCCATGGCATGCGCGATGGCAATTAATGGTTGACCGGGGTCTGCTACCCCGGGACATCCTGCTTCACTTATGATTCCTATGTTTTTTCCTTCCTTAATTTTACTCCGGAATGCATGATTAATGCCTGGTTGTAGAATAGTTATTTTATTGGCAAGAAACCATTCATATTGATCAATCATTATTTCTTTCCAAATTGTTTTTAAGAAGCGGCGGGCTGTTCGTTCATCTTCTACAAAAAAAGAATTACAGTCTTTTACAGCGTCAATAATATATGTTGGAAGAGCGTTTACGGCATTTTCCTCGAGCAGCGAAGGTATCAGGTAGATCGTAGAGGCCAATTGGTATGTTTTGTTTTTGGTTAAAAATAGCTTGCATATAAATCAGGTAACACAGGAAAATCAAAAACTTCCAATTACCTGAATTTTTTAGGGTTGAAAAGATGGTAATATCTATTAAATTATTGGTTGCAGGGTTATTTATTTCTTATTTATCCTGGTGATATAAACTAATGGTTGCTGCTACCACTGCATAAGCTGGTGCCAATACCCACCCTAAAAAAGGAATCAGGTGCATTAAATAAAACACCATACCGTTCCCAATAGCGAGGCCCTTATGTTTACCAATAAATTCAATACTTTTTGAAGGAGACAATTTATGCCGCTCACAACTATAATCGAGCATTGAAAATCCGTAAAAGTAACATTCTACAAACAGCAGGATCACTGGAGCGATCCATCCAACTATTGGAAGAAACGAAAGAATGAGCAACGATAATCCATATACGCTTTGCCAAAGAGTGTTTCGAAAAGCCAGTTTAATTCCCCGAAGCATATCTTTCCATAATTGAACCCAACTAAATCCAAAATCTTTTCCTTCAATAATTGCTTCTGTACGTTCGCTGAGATAGGCAAACAAGGGCGATCCTATAATTAGAAACACATATTTGAAAAGAGAAAAATACAATAGCACCATAATCAGGCGCACCATAATCTCTCCCATAAGAAATAAAAAGCTTAAAAGCGAGTTTTGCTGGCGGTGCAGCCATTTGTCGATACCAATTGCTTTACTAATATAGGAAACAGCGATATCACTGGACTGCCAGAAAAAATAAATTCCAACCACAAACAGAATCATGTATAAAATTCCAGGTATCAGAATCCATTTCCACAATTTATGTTTGCTGATAAAATCGTGTGCCCGGAAATAGGATTGAATAGCTATGACAATTTCTTTCAGCAATGGGGATTTTGTTTATCGGTTTTTTTTGTTACTATCTTCGAACTGCACAGGAATGGTTGAATACTCAAACTTAACAAATATTCTTCTATTGAAAACACTTGAAAAGCTGGGCCCTGATTTTTATGTTCGTGCAAATGTAGTGAAGATAGCTGCTGAATTAATAGGTAAAATACTGGTAACAGAGTTTGAAGGGATCGTTACGGCTGGCCGCATCGTGGAAACAGAAGCATATGCCGGCAAAACAGATATGGCTTCACATGCCAGAAAGGGTTTACGTACTCCGAGAACAGCCGTGATGTATAAGTCAGGAGGAATTGCCTACGTTTATCTATGCTATGGTATCCATCATTTATTTAATGTTGTAACCAATAAAGAAAATATTCCGCATGCTGTTTTAATAAGGTCGTTGGAACCATTAACAGGTATTGAATGGATGCTAAAAAGAACGGGGAAAAAAAATCTTGATTTTACATTAACAAGAGGGCCAGGCAATGTGGCAAAGGCATTGGGTCTTTTTACGCATCATACCGGCAGCGATCTAACTGGAACTGAATTGTATATTTTAAAAGATGATTTTTCCATTCAAAAAAAAGACATCCTTGCTACAAAACGGATCGGTGTAGCCTATGCAGGAAAAGATGCCGATCTTCCTTACCGGTTTATCCTTAAAAATAATCAGTATGTTAGTGGTCTAAAAAAATAGTTGCTAAATTTTTTTTATTGAAGACTGTAAATAAAAATTTCCGCGATTGGGTTGCCCTGGCATTAGGCGCAGTGCTTTTCTTTTTTATGCTATTCGTAAATCCATTTAAGGTAGATGATAAGGCCGTAAAAGTTTTAGCAGTAGCAGCCTTGCTCATAACCTGGTGGATAACCGAAGCAATGCCCATGCCTGTTGTTGCCTTGCTGCCGCTGGTATTATTTCCTTTATTGGGTGTTTCTCCTATTAAGGAAGTGGCAGCGGGATATGGCGACTCTGTTCTTTTCTTATTTTTTGGCGGATTTATGATTGGCCTCGCTATTGAAAAATGGAACTTGCATAAACGCATTGCACTTTCTATTGTAAAAATTACGGGTACCAGTGGCAACCGGATTGTGTTGGGATTTATTATGGCCACTGGCTTTATAAGTATGTGGTTAAGTAATACGGCTACTACAATGATGATGTATCCAATCGCCGTATCTGTAATACATGTAGTAAATGAAAATCATAAAGGAAATGCTCACCTCAAAAACTTCGCCTTGGCAATTATGCTGGCTATTGCGTATGCCTCCAACTTTGGTGGAATTGCAACCATCATCGGAACACCGCCAAACGTTGCCTTTGTAAGTTTTATACAGGAAAAATACAACTATACTATTCAGTTTACCGACTGGATGATGATCTGTATGCCATTGGCTATACTTCTTTTAATAGCATTGTATCTGGTTATGACGAAATTATTATATCCTAATAATCTTGCTTCCGACCCGGCTACCAAAGAACATATTCGGCATGAGTTACAGCAATTGGGTCCGTTAAGCAGTGCTGAAAAAAGAGTATTGATTATTTTCCTTTCTACAGCATTTTTATGGATAACTAAAGATTTTATAAATAAAACGGGTTGGATAAAACTCGATGATACAATCATCGCTTTAATGGGTGCCATTGCTTTATTTATTTTTCCTTCAGGAGATCATACCGTTAAAGGAAGTCGAAAAATTCTTGAATGGAGTGATACTTCCCGAATGGCCTGGGGAATTTTATTATTATTCGGAGGTGGCATTGCGCTGGCAACTGCATTAGAAAAAGTTGGTTTGATTCAACTATTAGGAAAATGGATTGCGGGCTTTTCAGGAAGTGGAGGATTTATATTAATACTCGCCATTACATTTATTTCAATTTTTATTAGCGAAGTGATGAGCAATATAGCACAGGTAATTGTTTTTGCTCCGGTAATTGCAGGCATTGCCGATGCTATGGGAATAAATCCATTGTTGCTTGGTATTCCAATGACACTTGGCGCCAGTTGCGCAAGCATGATGCCTATGGGTACTCCTCCTAACGCCATTGTATTTGCAAGTGGTCATATTAAGTTAAGTCAAATGGTAAAGACCGGATTTATTATGAATATAATTGCTATGATACTTATTGCTCTCTTTAGTTGGATATTAATTCCAATGCTAATTCCAATAATAAAATAATAGTGTTGATTTATTTTTCAAATTGTTTGTGTCATGAGTATGTCATCACATAAGCTTTCTATCTATAACGCGTAAAATGAATGCACCCAATCATTGCGCATATATTATATACTACTGATCATTCTTAATACATGACTGACATTTTATAAGCTCATCACTATTCCATGCACTACGCTGTTTATGTAAAATTAGTTATGATACCTATTAGTATTAGTAATGAAAGTAAATAGTAGTTTGTTTAATTGCAATGTGTCATGAATTTGTCATTGCCTAATCATTTTTTATTCCATGCTGAAAAGATTTTTTTAGTACATCTATATATATTGCCATTCAACCTTTAAATCATCCTTTTCATATTTTATATTTTTTTTTAGCAGCTTAATTGAAATGGATAATGTCATGTAATATAGTTCAACAACTAATTCAATAACTAAACTTCTAAGAAATGAAAATTCTGTACGCACTCTGTGCTGTAGTGTTATTGTTTTTTACTCAATCATTAGAGGCACAAACAAAAGAGGTAATCGGAAAAATTACGGATGCTAAAGATGGTTTTCCTTTACCGGGTGTTACCATTAAACAAAAAGGAGGGACAAGTAATACTGTTTCATTGGTAGATGGGAGTTTTAAACTCACCGTTTCGGCTAATGCTACGGTTTTGATTTTTTCTTACGTTGGATATACCGACCAGGAATTACCAATCAGCAGCTTAATCAATGTAGGATTGGTACAAGCATCCAAATCATTATCTGAAGTAGTAGTGGTGGGTTATGGAACCCGTATTAAAAGAGATGTGACCTCTTCTATTTCCAGAGTTACCTCTAAAGAATTTCAAAATTTACCATTGCCTTCTTTCGAATCTGCATTACAGGGGCGTGCGGCCGGTGTATTTATAAACCAGGGTAGTGGTAAACTCGGACAAGGATTGAATATTCGTGTACGGGGTATTTCGTCTATATCTGCCAGTCAGCAACCATTTGTTGTGATAGATGGTATACCCATTGTATCGCAGGCATTAGGAAGTGCCACTGAAAATGATAACCCACTGGCAACGATTAATCCAGATGATATTGAATCAATTGAAGTATTAAAAGATGCGGCCTCTGCAGCTATATACGGTGCACGGGCTTCTAATGGAGTTTTATTAATTACTACTAAGTCGGGCAAGGTTGGAAAAACCAAAGTAACTATTGGATACTTTACTGGCTGGAGTGAACCAACTAAAAAGCAAAAATTTCTTAATGCAGCTCAGTATAAAGAATTATTCGATGCTGCTGCTACTAATTCAGGTTTGGTTGCTGCAGATGAATTTGAAGGAGAAACAGGTACTACCGATTGGAACGGAACCTCAGATGTGAATTGGGCGGATGAAGCATTTCAAAAAGGAAAAATTGCACAGTACACAGTTTCTATATCGGGCGGTGATGCTAAAACAAAATTTTTAATCAGCGGATCATGGAATGATCAAACAGGTATAATACTTGGAAACCGATTGGATAGAGGCAATGGCCGTATTAATCTTGATCATTCAATTAGTTCGCGAATTAAAATCGGATTAAATGTTTCTCTTTCTAAAAGCCGGAATTACCGCGTACCCAGCGATAATGCATTTACCAATCCGCTTCAGTTAAATGCATTGCCTCCCATTCAACCTAAATTTGGTACCAATGGAAAGCTAAACGCAGCTACCATTTATTATAATAACCTTATTGATCAGGAATCTGCTACAGACATAGCTACTACTTTCCGATCGATAAGCAGTGCCTATGGTGAATTGATTTTAACACCCGATCTTACGTTCAGAAGCCAGGCAGGTATTGATTTTAATAATCTTCAGGAAGATCAGTTTCTTGGTAAAGAGACCTTAGATGGAGCACCTACCGGGCAGGCCTTCAACAACCAGGTAACTGCTACGGTACTAACTACTACCAATACACTTAATTATAAGAAATCGTTTGGTGAAAACCATGCCTTTGATGCGCTTGCCGGTACAGAATTTCAAACAGGCAAAACGAGTGGTGGTTCAGTAACAGGCATTGGATTTCCAAGCAACCGCTTTACAAAAATTGCAAGTGCAGCCATTATACAGGCAGGGTCATCTACGGAAACAAGATTTGCATTTCTCTCTTATTTTGCTAAGGCCAATTATAAATTTATGGATCGTTATTTGGTGGGAGCAAGTTTTCGGGTAGATGGATCAAGTCGTTTTGGTAAAAATAACCGGTATGGTTCTTTTCCTGCTTTATCTGTTGGATGGATTGTTTCGGAAGAGAAATTTCTAAAAAATTCAAATAATATCAGCTTTCTCAAATTGCGTGGAAGTTACGGACGTACGGGTAATGCAGAGATTGGAAACTTTAGTTCCTTATCCTTATTTGGAGCGTCTGCCTATGCAGATATTGCCGGGTTAATTGCTACTCAAATTGGAATACCTGATTTGAGTTGGGAAAAAACGGATCAGTTTGATGTGGGACTTGATTTTGGTTTTTTCAATAACCGACTTACCGGTGAAGTTGATTATTTCAGCAAGAAAACAAATGATCTTTTATTAAGCGTTCCTCTTCCATCCGCTAATGGATTTACATCGATCACCAAAAATATTGGCGATATGGAAAACAAAGGATGGGAAGTAGTATTAAATGGAAATATTCTCACAGGCGATTTTAAATGGACCGCTTCGGTAAATATTTCAACCTATGAAAATAAAATAACCAGACTGGTTATTCCTGTTCCGCCTGGTACAAGAACAATGGGTCGTTTGGCAGTTGGACAACCATTTGGTCAATTTTTTGGATTGAGCTATGCAGGTGTTGATCCGGCAAACGGCGATGCATTGTATTTTAAAAATGATAAAACAACAACCAATGATCCTTCAGAAGCTACCGATACAATTGTTGGTAATCCAAATCCTGATTACTATGGTGGTTTTAACAATCGTTTTTCTTACAAAGGATTTGATCTTGATATTCAGTGCCAGTTCGTAAAGGGTGGTGACATCTATAATATGGCTGGATTTTTCCAAAGTGTAAATGGGGATTACTTCGATAATCAAACCGTGGATCAGTTGAATTACTGGAAAAAAGCAGGAGATATAACCGCTGTTCCTCAACCAAGATTATATGGTGGCAATGGATCTATTAAGTCTTCACGTTGGGTACAGGATGGATCTTATTTCAGGCTTAAGAGCATAAATTTTGGATATAACTTCCCTCGTAAATTGATCAATAAGTTTCGATTAGAAAATGCCCGGGTATACGTTGCCGGTACCAACCTTGTAACGCTTACAAAATATAAAGGCTACGATCCGGAGGTAAATTCAGGTTTTGTGGGCACATTAAATCTTGGTCATGATTTTTACACACCTCCACAGGCACGCACCATCAGTGTTGGTATTAATGTTGGATTCTAACCTAAAAAAATTATTTATGAAATATAGAAATATTAATAAACTTCTTTTTTGTGTTGCAGTAACGGTTGGCATAAATACTTCCTGCAATAAGAAACTGAATCTTGAACCGCGTCAGAATATTGATGCTACCAACGCTATACAATCGCCGGAGGATGTGGAAGCGGCTGTGGTAGGAGCCTATTCGGTTATGGGTGGGGGTGCATTGTATGGGTGTAATCTATTAATGGTTTCTGAAACCCAGGCATCTCATTTTCCCAATACTGAGCAGTATGCTGCCTGGCGGGGAACTTTTACCGGCCAACAGCAAATTGGCCGTAAAACCATGAACCGAAACAATGGAGAAGCGGCGAGAATGTGGACTTCTGCTTATCTCGCAATTAACACAGCCAATATTGTATTGGATAATTTAGGAGTAGTTACCGATGCAGATCAGAAAAATCAGTTCGAAGGAGAAGCCCTATTTGTTAGAGGGATTATGCATTTTGAATTGGTGCGTTATTTTGGTTTGCCCTGGGGTGCTACTGCAAATAATGATCAACCTGGAATAGTTATTAAAACAAAAGTTTCCAAAACAGAAGCAGATGCTTCTGAGAAATTACCAAGAAATAAAGTATCTGAGGTATATACCCAAGTCATTGCTGATTTAACAGCAGCAGCAGCTAAGTTACCTGACGATAATGGTACAAGAGCCGATAAATTTACGGCACTTGCTTTCCTTGCAAAAGTATACTTGCAGCAGGGAGACTATGCAAATGCCAGAAATGCCGCTAATGCAGTAATAAGTAGTAATAATTATAGAATGAATGCATCTGTACGCGCTGTGTTCGACAATAAGAATACTGCAGAATCTATTTTTGAAATTCAACAAAACGATCAGAATAATGCGGGAACTGCAAATGATGGAATGGCCACTTTTTTTGCGAGTTTAGAAGGGATAGGACGTGCAGATGTTCGTATTGCAGGGGCTTTTGTGAATACCTATAACGTAAATGACCTTCGCAGAAGCGAATGGTATTATCTTGGAACAGGTGCGCGCCCGGGTAATAATTATTGTGGCAAATGGAAATCTTTTAGTCAAAACCTGCCAGTGGTTCGTATTGCAGAAATGTACTTAATTAGGGCAGAAACAAATATTCGGTTAGGCACCGCTGTGGGTGATACTCCGGAAAATGATCTGGCTAAAATCAGAAATCCGGTAAGAGCGAACCTTCCTGTAATTACAAATCCAACACTGAATCAGGTTTTGGCCGAGCGTAGTTTAGAACTTGCTTTTGAAGGCTTTAAAATTCATGAAATAAAAAGATTGAAGCAGTCTTTTTCAAATTACACCTGGAACAATGATATTTTAGTTTTTCCAATTCCGCAAATTGAAATAGATGCTACGCAAGGGGTACTTATACAAAACCCGGGCTATTAAGAATTTTTTTTTCGTTAGTTTGGTGAATCTTACTCCGGTTGAAAGGCCGGAGTTTTTGTGCCCAACAATATTGAGTAATTGATGTTTTAATATTTAGTTTATTATTACTTGATGATTAATGATTAGTAATTCTAATTGGTTATGCATTCAATTAAGTATTCATCGCTATTATAATAACTAATATAAATTAACCAACCTTTGTATGAGTGGGAAAAAGTACCGTAAGGCGTAGAGAAAAAATCTATACTATTATTTAAGTACTATTGTAATGAAAGCATGATTAGAACCTGGGGCAGGGCATTCCTTTATAGCCGGGTGGGCGTTTAATAAAGATTAGAGAAACTTCCAATCCTCCCCGACTTTGAGAAGCAGTTTTAAGACTGGATATATTTACATCGTAACTGGCACCAAGGCGAAAACCATTAAACTCTAAGCCTACATAAGGGATAATGGCATCGTTTACATTATTGAAACGTGTCCACATACCCGCATAAAAATTCGAAGGATTATCAGGTTCATCATTCAATGCAAAACCAATCGCTCCACCCAAAACAATATTATTAGCACCAGCCTGGTTACTAAATAAAGAGCTCAGGTAAATAGTACGCGTGGCATCCCCTAACGGTATTGAACCACCGGCATGTACAGAGTAACGTTGGCTGAGTGTATAAAATATATCACCAGTAAATGATTCCCGGGGTTTATTAAGATGATAAGCAGACGCACCTATATAAAAATTATTAAAGCCATCCGTTGAACCATTGTATAAGAAACCTGCGCTCACATCAACATAAGAGAGATTGAGTGTTTGATTATTAATAATTTCTCCGCTTGGAATGCTCCAACCGCCGAATTGATCCAGTTCATCTTCAAAATTGAGTTTGGTTCCATCAAGCCTTTTAGTGTTGTAGGAAGCCTGAAATCCTATACCAAGTTGATGAAGACCATTTTCATCTAACCCTTTATGGTAGGCCGTTGTTACAGAAATAAGATTGGTTGATAAAATTCCATTGGCAGTTTTATCCGTCATGGCCAATACTCCAACACCCCAGGTATCCAATTCAGAAAGTTTACCTCTTAGAATGGGTCCATCAAGCGATACGGTTGAAGTAATAAATGCTTTGCTTATCGATGGCCATTGATCGCGGTAATTACCTGCAATACGAAAATCACCATTGAATTTTCCGGTTAGTGCCGGGTTTAATGTAAGCGGGGAAACGAAAAACTGTGAGAAGTTCGGGTCCTGTGCTTTAACTGTTGAAAGAATCAGGCAAAAAAATATAAAAAAGCTAAATATTCTCATTCACTATAGTTGGTGCATATAATGACAAGCAAAATACAAAAAATGCTGAATCAAACCGTTTAAATATTTTGGTTTAATTTATAATACGTGCCAGATAAATGATTGGGTTTCTACATCTGTACTTTTGTTCCATAAGCTAAATCGCCCGCATCTCCCAATCCGGGAACGATATATCCTTTGGCCGTAATTTCTTCATCAATAGCGCCGCACCATATAGTTGCCTGCGGTTCTTCCCGTAAAACATATTCAATACCAACTGAACAAGCGATTGCAGTAACAATATGTATTTTAGCTGGTTTACCTTCGTCTTTTAAAAAATGTAAGGTTTTTACCAACGAAGATCCCGTTGCCAGCATAGGGTCGGAAACAATTACAGTACGACCCTCCAAATCGGGGCAGGATACATAATCAAGACTAATTTCAAAAGTGCCGTCCCGGTGGTGTTTGCGATACGCTGAAATAAAAGCATTATCCGCTTTATCAAAATAGTTTAATAAACCCTGGTGCAGTGGCAATCCTGCACGTAAAATGGTAGCCAATACCGGTTGATTTTTTAATACGTTGGATACAGAAATTCCAAGCGGCGTTTGAATTTCTCTTATTTCCGTAGCCATTTGTTTGCTTATTTCATAAGCCGCCACTTCCCCTATGCGTTCCAGGTTTCTACGGAATCGCATTCGGTCACACTGTATTTCCATATCCCTCATTTCAGCAATCCAATCACTCAATAGCGAATATTGCTCGCTTAAATTAATAACCATAATGACTGTTTTGGTTTTTGGAAAAGCAAACAGGAACTTTGAAAGACAAATCTATCATCTCAAATCTGAAATCTGAAATATAAATAGTATGGTATACCGGGCATTGGGTATTATGAGCGGCAGTTCATTGGATGGACTGGACATGGCACTGGTTGAATTCCAGGAAGTAGCTGGTAAATGGGTTTATAGTGTAAAGGCATCAGACTGTTATCCCTATAATTTGGAATGGAAAACAAAATTAGGCTCGGCCATCAATCTATCTGCCTTCAACTACCAATTATTACACTGCGAATATGGTCATTATATTGGTAGAGAAGTAAATCGATTTGTGGAAGCAAACCAATTGCCCTACCAAATACAATTAATCGCCTCTCATGGCCATACTACCTTTCATGTACCAGCGAAAAAAATGACGGCCCAATTGGGAGATGGAGCGGCCATTGCAGCAATTACAGGAGTTAATGTGGTGAGTGATTTAAGAGGAATGGATATTGCCTTAGGCGGGCAGGGAGCTCCAATTGTTCCTATTGGTGAAAAATTATTATGGCCCGATTACAAACTTTTGTTGAATATTGGTGGCATCGCTAATATATCCCTGAACGATGTTTCTACTACCATTGCCTTTGATATTTGTGCCGCTAACCGCGTATTGAATTTATTAGCGAATGAAGCAGGAAAAGAGTTTGATGAGAATGGAGCGATTGCAGCAACAGGGTATGTGCAAGAAGAACTATTAGTTAAATTAAACTCACTTGAATACTACGGTCAGCCATATCCCAAATCACTGGCAAACAATTTTGGAACAGATTTAGTTTACAAACTTATAAAGAATTCTGCATACAGTATTCCTGATAGCCTTTGTACCTATGTAGAACATATAAGCATTCAGGTTAGGAATGCTATTGAAAGCATAAAAGCTGGCTCATCATTTGCAACGTCCGGCTCTCGCCTATTGGTAACAGGGGGAGGTGCACACAATTTATTTTTAATAGAACGATTGAGAAATTTATTAAGCCATGAGAATATAGAATTAGTTGTGCCCGAAAAAGAATTAATTGATTATAAAGAAGCGATTGTTATGGCATTGATTGGTGTATTGCGATGGCGCGAAGAAAATAATACACTGGCTTCTGTTACAGGCGCATTGCGCAATAGTATTGGTGGCGCTGTTTGGATAGGGCAGGAAGCATGAGAAATTAAAACATAAAATAAAAAAGGAGTATCTATAGTAAGCAGAAATATTAAAAATAGATAAAAATTACTTTTTGTAGTGTATTTGTCAGGATAAACCTGACTAATTCAATATTAAAAATAATTACAAAGACATACTAAAGTTAAACCAACTCGTTAGTTCCCGTATACTTCTTCGTTGAGCAATGAGGTTTGTTGAAGTAAACAACTAATGCTGATAAGAGTTCTGTTCGCTATGGTTGGGTGAGCCTTGTAAATGTGAGTTAGCTTTTGATGTTGTATCGTCATCAATGTTTAAATAAATACAGGATATCGTTTAGGATAACAAAATCCTTTTTCATTTTTTTTCTTAATTTTTAATTTCAACGGGTACCGGTGGCGGTCCTTCAGGTATAAGGGCCTTCCAGACTTCTTTTCCTTTTCGTTGCTCAAATTCTTTACGGATATCAACCCGCAATTTTTCATTTTCAAAAAGATCAACCATCGTGGTGGCCAAACTCTTTGCAGCAAACAACATTCCTTTATGACCAATGCTCATTCCACCACAAGCCACCACAACCCAGGAATGCCAGGGCGATTTGTAAGGAGCAGTTGTTGCATTTAATGAAATTTCCGGAACAATATAACTTACATCACCAACATCGGTAGACCCACCATCCGGATCAGGCCTTGTTAATTCGAGTGGCTTTACTGTTCCATCTATTCCCAATTGTTCATTGCCATATTCTTTCATAATACTGTTAGCAAAATCTGTTTCTTCCTTAGTATATTGAATGGGGCCAACCAATTGCATATTTGCATGCAATACTTTTGCACCTGTTTCATTAATTAGAATTTCATACAAACCGTTGTTGAGTTTCATTTCTACCTGAACCCCAGCCATCAATGCGGCGCCCTTTGCAATTTCTTTCATTCTTTCCTCTACTACGGCTACACCAGTACGTTTAGAATCCCGGATCCATATCCATACACTGGCTTCTTCCGGAATTACATTGGGAACATCACCAGCTTTCTTATATACATAGTGCATGCGAACACTCGGCTTTACATGTTCACGTAAAAAATTAATACCGATATTAAATAATTCGGCTGCGTCTAATGCACTCTTTCCATTCCAGGGATCTGCAGCAGCATGGGCACTTTTTCCCTTAAAAGATATCGTATAGTCTACTACCGCCTGTGAGCTTTGCATGTTTGCTAAATTCTCATAATGCGGATGCCAGTCTAAACAAATATCAAGATCATTAAATACACCTGCCTTTGCCATATATACTTTTCCCGCGAGGTCTTCCTCAGCGGGTGTTCCATAAAAACGAATCGTTCCTTTTAGTTTTCCCGCTGCTATTAATTCTTTTATTGCAACGGCTGCTCCTAAACTTGCAGCGCCAAACATATTATGACCGCAACCATGACCCGCGGCGCCTTCTTGCAATGCTCCTCTTTTAGTTTGTGCTTTTTGAGATAAACCGGGAAGTGCATCAAATTCTCCTAATATTCCAATTATAGGTTTACCAGTTCCATATTCGGCAATAAAAGCGGTGGGAATATCAGCAATATTTCTTTTTACTTTGAATCCCTGCGCTTCTGCATAATCAGCTAATACCTTAGCAGATTTTTTTTCTTTCATAGCAATCTCAGCATATTCCCAAACCTGGTCACTAAGTTTAATCAATTCATCCTGGTGTTTTAGAACCGAATTAAGAATAGCTTGTTTATTGGCAGGAACCTGAGTGGGTTTTTGTGCGAATAAAAAAGATGGAATAAAAAGAGTGGCTACTAATAAACGGCAGGTGTTGAGCATAAGAGATTTTCAACCAATTTAAGGAAAATTACCAACCTTCAATAGAAGTATTTTCACGATTCGTGAGTAATGAGTCGCAATCTTCGAAAGGAAATCAGCAATATTTAATAATTCACCAGCCTGGGGCATTCTTAAATAACTACAATGGCGATGAATCTATTCTATACAAGAAGGCAGTGATAGTGGTAATAGCCAATCTAATCAGTATTTCTCACTCTTTTTATTCATATCCCTAACACTCCTTTTAATTTAGCATAGCCCGATTTACTTACACTTACCCTTCCGCCACTTTTTAAGATAGCAATATGATTGTCTTTTTCATAGGGATCGATGCGTGTGATTTGTTGAATATTTACAATACATGACCGATGCGTGCGAACAAACAGGTTTTTATCAAGGGATTGTTCAAAATGATTCATGGTTTTGTTTTTCAAAAAAGACCCTTCTTTGGTATGAATTTTTACATAGTCATCGGCTGCTTCCAGGTAAAATACATCTTCTACCGGAATGATTTTTATTTTACTTCCATTTTTTACGACGATTCGCTGATTTTGTGGAGCTATTTGTGAAACGGTTTCCAATAAGGGCCTGCTTACTGTTGAATGGCTTGGTGAGCTAAATTGATCTGCAAGTTTTTGAAGGGCCTTATTAAATCGATCCTGGCTAAATGGTTTTAATAAATAATCAATCGCATGGCTTTCAAATGCTTTAATCGCATATTCATCAAAGGCAGTTGTAAATATTACAGCAGGTGAATGATCAATTAATTCTAACATTTCAAAGCCATTTATTTTGGGCATTTGTATATCTAAAAAAATAAGATCGGGTTTGTGCTGTTGAATTGCTTTCACACCTTCAAATCCATCATTGCATTCAGCCAGTAATTCAACTCCCGAATGCTGTTGTAAATATTCTTTTACAATCATCCTGGCAAGCGGCTCATCATCAATAATTATTGCTCTTATCATAGCTGAGGAATTTTTAAGGTTATTGTATAAAGCCCATTGAAGGTACTGGCTTCCAGCAAATCATTACGACCATATAATAAATGTAACCGGCGTTGTATCGAGGAGAGTCCGAATCCTATTCCCTGTCCGGGCCTTGAGGTATCTTTGTCAAATGGGTTTTGTACGATAACGATTAAAAAGTTGTTTTCTACTTTTGCATGAATAGAAATCTTTACTGAATCCGTTGTGTCGTACAATCCAAACTTAATGGCATTTTCGACAAGGGGTTGTAATAGCAATGCAGGCAACTGCTTCGAATTCGATTCGGGCGTGCTGGTAATTTCTGTAGAAAGCCGATGACCAAACCTTACTTTTTCTATTTCCAGGTAAAGATTTAGAAATTGTAATTCTTCTATCCAGTTAATTTGTTGTTGTTCTTCTTTTTTTAAGGTACCGCGTAAAAAGTCTGATAATTGCTGAATCATTTTACGTGCCAGGTGGGGCTGACTTATTGCAAGTGCACTTATTGAGTTTAAACTATTGAATAAAAAATGTGGCTGCAATTGTTGCCTCAATTTAAATAACTCAGCATCTCTTGCCATTTTCTCTGCTTCAGTTTTGCGATGTTCATTTTCCCGTTGGTCCTCCTGGCTATGCCAAAGGGTACTAATGAGAGCAGCGCAACCGGTAATTAAAAAAGCCATATCAAACCTTAACGCAATAGACTTTTCCACGAATAAACTATAGGATGTATTGGCGGTAAGCAAAGAGGCTAATCCAAACCGAATGATAATAGTGTATAACGCACTTGCAGCTATACATAGAATTACTAAATGAAAAAATTTTCCTTTAGTAGGGTTGTAAAATCGCAAATTAATCATTACTAACAAACAGGTCACTAATAAAAGACCATTGGTTGTTAGCGTATCTATCAATGCATAACTCCATTCAATTTGCCAATCGAAAAAAAGCATTTTGAAATACATGGCCGACCAAATCAGCCAGGCACCTGAAAAAATTAAACGATTCTTTGTTTTGGTAAGTGGAGAAGATGACACGAAATAAGTTTAAATGAGCTGGAGCAACTGGTGTGTAGTTTTTTGTTGAATATTGACTGCTTTTTTATGGATGATATCAATATACGAATCGGCGTGCTCGTTTTCACGAATAATAGAGTACAATTCAGCTCCATCAATTAGTTCCGATAATCTATACAACTCTGCAATATTTATAAATTGCCAGCAAACCATTTCTTGTTTATTATTTAAGAAACAATCTTCTTCCTTTCTACCGATTTGTTGCGCTTTTATAAACGCATCTTCTTCATTGGCGGCTCCTATTAACCGAAGCTGTTCATCAAATTGAGCTGTATGGTTGCCGTCTCCACAAAGAATTCTATATACAATTTTAGCAAGATACCAGTTCATAGCAGTTGATTTAATTTTTTTATAAAACGGTTAGTTTAATAACTTTTTATTTCAATACCACCAAACATCACAAAGCCTTTCAATACCAAAATTTTTGCTGGTACAGGAATCGCTACAGGTTGGGGACGTTTATCCTCAATACCCCCAAAGATG